>CAJOLE010000050.1 GCA_905235325.1 uncultured Prevotella sp.
GGTTTTATCCTACACTTCCTACACTTCCTACACCTAAAAATTTCGGGCAGGTGTAGGGAGTGTAGGAAGTGTAGGATGTCTCCTGTTATTCGTAACTATGAGTCATGATGATAGGTTCCGTTTCCGGCAGCCCCCGGAGCGGCAATGAGCACCCAGCGCAGGTCAGCACCAGTGACGGTTTATGGTTCATTTAGTTTGTTACTAAAAAATCGCATAAACTGATAGCCGTTTCGTTTTTTTTTTGTAATTTTGCAGGCAAAATTCAAATAGACAAAAAGGATTATGGCTAAAGCATTGACAAAGACAGAGTTCCATTTTGAGGGACAGAAGAGCGTGTATCATGGTAAGGTACGCGACGTGTACGACATTAACGACGACCTGCTGGTGATGGTGGCCACCGACCGAATATCGGCCTTCGACGTGGTTCTGCCCAAGGGGATTCCCTTCAAGGGGCAGGTGCTCAACCAGATAGCTGCCAAGTTCTTGGATGCCACCACCGATATCTGCCCCAACTGGAAGCTGGCTACGCCCGACCCGATGGTGACTGTCGGACTGAAGTGTGAGGGTTTCCGCGTTGAGATGATTATCCGCAGCATACTGACCGGCTCAGCTTGGCGTGAGTACAAGAACGGATGCCGCGAACTGTGCGGCGTGCGTCTGCCCGACGGCATGAAGGAGAACGAGCGGTTCCCGGAACCTATCATCACGCCGACGACGAAGGCTGACGAGGGGCACGACATGAACATTTCGAAGGAAGAAATCATTGCCCAAGGTCTCGTTTCGGCTGAGGACTACGCCGTGATGGAGGACTACACGCGCCGCATCTTCAAGCGCGGCCAGGAGATTGCTGCCAAGCGCGGACTGATTCTCGTTGACACGAAGTACGAGTTCGGAAAGCGCGACGGAAAGGTCATCCTCATCGACGAGATTCACACTCCCGACTCCAGCCGTTACTTCTATGCCGACGGCTATGAGGAAAAACTGGCCAAGGGCGAGCCGCAGCGACAGCTCTCGAAAGAGTTTGTGCGTCAGTGGCTCATCGAGCACGACTTCATGAACGAGCCGGGACAAGTGATGCCCGAGATTACCGACGAGTATGCCGAGAGCGTCTCGGAGCGTTACATCGAGCTCTATGAGAACATCGTGGGCGAGAAGTTTGACAAGGCTACAGAAGAGGGCGACATTGCCGCCCGCATCGAGCGCAACGTTACCGACTGGCTGAAAGCCCAATAAACTCCCTGTTGCCCATGAGCTACCGTCAGGAAGAAATAAAGCCCTACAGCAACGGCGAGAAGGCCGCTCAGGTGGAGCAGATGTTCGACAACATCGCGCCTACCTACGACCGCCTGAACCACCGTCTGTCGTGGGACATCGACCGAGGGTGGCGCCGCAAGGCCATCGGCCAGCTGGTGCCTTTTCAGCCGAAGACGGTACTCGACATTGCTACGGGCACGGGCGACTTTGCCGTCCTGGCGGCTCAGATGCTGAAGCCCGAGCGGATAGTGGGGGCAGACATCAGCGAGGGTATGATGGAAATAGGGCGCAAGAAGGTGAAAGAAGCAGGTCTTGCCGACGTCATCACGTTCAGCAAGGAAGACTGTCTGAACCTGAGCTATGAGGAAGAAACCTTCGACGCCGTGACAGCGGCATTCGGCATACGCAACTTCGCCAACCTCGACTGCGGGCTAAGCGAAATGTGCCGCGTGCTGCGCAAAGGCGGCCACTTGAGCGTCGTCGAACTGACCACCCCACCCCGTTTCCCGATGAAACAGCTCTTTTACATTTATTCTCATACGGTGCTGCCGGTGTACGGACGGCTCGTCAGCCGCGACAACAGTGCCTACACATATCTGACGAAGACCATAGAGGCTTTTCCTCAGGGCGAACGCATGACAGAGATTCTAATGAAGGCCGGCTTCAGCGAGGCTACGTTCAAGCGGCTGACTTTCGGCATTTGCACGATGTATT
Source organism: uncultured Prevotella sp. (assembly GCA_905235325.1). Lineage (GTDB taxonomy): Bacteria > Bacteroidota > Bacteroidia > Bacteroidales > Bacteroidaceae > Prevotella. Next base: position 1,969 of record CAJOLE010000050.1, read on the forward strand.
TTGCAACCAAATAAAAACAGGATAATTATGGACAAGTACGGTTTAATAGGCTACCCACTGGGACACTCATTCTCCATCAGCTACTTCAACGACAAGTTTGCTGACGAGGGCATTAACGCCAGGTACGAGAACTTCGAAATCTCAAGTATCGACCAACTTCAGGAGGTGCTCGATACAAACCCAAACCTGCGAGGACTCAACGTCACTATTCCTTACAAGGAAAAGGTAATTGAGTATCTTGACAGTATCACTCCCGAAGCCCAGGCCATTGGAGCCGTCAACGTTATCCGCGTCAGCCACGAAGGCAAGAAGACCAAGCTGAAGGGCTACAACAGCGACGTTATCGGGTTTACCAAGAGCATTGAACCGATGCTTGACAGCAACTGGCACAAGAAGGCACTTATTCTGGGCACCGGCGGCGCCTCAAAGGCCATCAACTACGGTCTGAAGTCGCTGGGGTTGGAAACGGTATTTGTCAGTCGCTACCAGCGCACGGGAACCATCCAGTACGAGAACATCACGCCTGAGGTCATCCGCGAGTACAATGTCATCGTCAACTGCACGCCGCTGGGGATGTATCCTCACACGGAGGAATGTCCCCTGCTGCCATACGAAGCAATGGACTATCACACCATACTCTACGACCTCATATACAATCCCGACGAGACTCTCTTCATGAAGCGTGGACGCGAACAGGGAGCCGAGGTGAAGAACGGTCTCGAGATGCTGCTGTTGCAAGCCTTCGCCTCGTGGGAGTATTGGAACGGTAAGGAATAGCATAGCATTGAATGTTTTACGTAACAAAATGACAATATGAAAAAAAAGTCCTGTTTAGGGGGATGCTTGGGATGCTTAGGATCCTCTGTGATAGCCTTCCTCGGTATCTTGACCATATTTATTGGTGCCGCCAAACATGAGTCTGTCACGCCAATATCGGCACTGCCCTGGACAGCTCTTGCCTTAGGCATTCTGGGGCTCTGTGGCTACATGCTGCTAAAAAAAGACCCCAGAAAGCTGGAGACTGTCAAGAAAAGACGGGGCGAAATCAACGCGCTCACATCGAAATACAACAAAATGGTAAAAGCAGCCAGGAATAGCAGCGAATACAACACCATCAGCTCAATATACAATTCTGAGCGCAGCAGCCTCATCAACAGTTGGGACGATGCCGACGCTGTGGCGGGCACCTCCTTCTCTTCCTTTACGTCTATCTGGAAAACGCTGGGTGCCACAGGTTTCATCCTGACCACGCTGGCAGGATGTTTCGGCATCGGCGTGGTGAAAGGTCCGGCGCTGACGGCTCCCACCCCTCTGATGGAAAAACGCTCATGGAATGCCGACAACATCCCCATGCCCCACATGGAAGACCACAGTCTCTACGTCAGCAATCCCGACAGCATTCTCTCGCCATCGGTGGAGAGCCAGATCAATGAGACGCTCGGACAGCTCGACGACAATCTGGGCATAGAGTCGGCAATGGTCATCGTCGGACATATCGACAACGACGAGCCTATCGACATGGTGCGAGGCATCTATGACAAATATAAGGTGGGACGCAACGACCGCGGACTCGTCATCGTCGTAGGCTATCTCGACCACAGCTACTTCATCGCCCCGGGACGCTCCCTCGAAGGAGACCTCACCGATGCCGAGTGCGCCCAGCTGGCTCGCAGCTACCTCATTCCCAGCATGAAGGCCGAACAGCCCGACAGCGGCATGCTCTACCTAGCCAAAGGTGTGCTCGCCCTAATGAGCGAAAAAGAAATGCCCGTTATGTCGTCGCTCACATCACCTTCCAGCGATGACTCTGGCGACAGCAGTTCGCTCCTGCTCTATCCCGCCCTGCTCGTCATCTGGGGAATCTTCTACTTGTTCCTGAGGTCCAAGACTAATCCTATGTTCGGAACCGCGAGTCTGAAGGGCAACCCGTTCTACGTGAGGAGCAGTTCAACGTCAGACGAAAGTAGCAGTTCAACGTCAGACGAAAGTAGCAGTTCCGATGGCTACGACGGAGGGGACCGTTCCGGTGGCTACGGCGGAGGCAGCTGGGGCGGAGGCGGTGCTGGCGGACGTTGGTAGCATCGTCGTCACTCAACAAGAATCATTTATCAATAAACAAATAATCTCTAAACCAAAATAACATGAAAAAGAACTCTATCATCCTCATTGCCGTCTTGGCAATTGTCGCCCTTTGGGGCATCTCAGCCTATAATGGCATGGTCACTGCCGAAGAGCAGGCCACCACAGCGTGGAGCAATGTTCAGTCAACCTATCAGCGCCGCGCTGACCTCATCCCTAACCTCGTGGAGGTGGTCAAAGGCTATGCTTCTCATGAGAAGGAGACCTTGGAAGGCGTAGTAAACGCCCGCGCCAAAGCCACCAGCATCAACGTCAGCGCTGACGACCTGACCCCCGAGAAGCTGCAGCAGTTCCAGCAGGCACAGGGTGAGCTGAGCCAGGCTCTGGGCCGACTCATCGCCGTCAGCGAAGCCTATCCCGACTTGAAGGCCAACGAAAACTTTCTGGACTTGCAGAAGCAGCTGGAAGGCACTGAGAACCGCATCAACGAGGCTCGTAACACGTTCAACACTGCCGTGCAGAACTACAACGTGAAGATTCGCCGTTTCCCCAACTCATTGCTCTCCGGCATCTTCGGCTTCGACAAGATGGCCAAGTTCGAGGCTGACGCTGCCGCACAGAAAGCCCCAGATGTGAAGTTCTAGTCCAGTATGTTGCGATGTCATCGCAACAACCAAGAAACAAGTCATGAATAGCAACAACCGCTACATGCAGCGTGGCGTCTCAGCCGCCAAGGAGGACGTTCACGCTGCTATCAAGAACATTGACAAGGGTCTCTTTCCGCAGGCTTTCTGCAAGATTATACCCGACATACTGGGAGGCGACCCTGAGTACTGCAACATCATGCATGCCGACGGTGCCGGCACGAAGTCGTCGCTGGCTTATATGTATTGGCGCGAGACGGGCGACCTCAGCGTCTGGAAAGGCATTGCCCAGGACGCCATCGTGATGAACACCGACGACCTGCTCTGCGTCGGTGCCACCGACAACATCCTCGTCTCGTCGACCATCGGGCGCAACAAGATGCTCGTTCCCGGCGAGGTGATATCGGCCATCATCAACGGTACCGACGAACTGCTCCAAGAGTTGCGCGACATGGGTATCGGCATCTGGCCGACAGGCGGCGAGACAGCCGACGTGGGCGACCTCGTGCGCACCGTCATCGTCGACTCTACCGTTACCTGCCGCATGAAGCGCAGTGACGTCATCGACAATGCCAACATCCGTCCGGGCGACGTCATCGTCGGTCTTTCTTCTACCGGACAGGCCACCTACGAGAAGCGTTACAACGGCGGCATGGGCTCAAACGGCCTTACGTCTGCACGCCATGATGTATTCGCCAAATATCTCGCAGAGCGATACCCCGAGAGCTACGACCACGCTGTGCCCGACGACCTCGTCTACAGCGGTCGGTATCACCTGACTGATCCTGTCGACGGTTCCCCCGTCGATGCCGGACAGCTTGTCCTCTCCCCTACCCGCACCTACGCACCGGTTATCAAGCAGATGCTCGACGAGATGCGCCCCGAGATACACGGTATGGTCCACTGCACAGGTGGCGCACAGACCAAGGTGCTCCACTTCGTCGGCGACAACTGCCGTGTGGTGAAGGACAATATGTTCCCCGTCCCGCCCCTGTTCCGAGCCATCCACGACTGCTCAGGCACCGACTGGCGCGAGATGTACCAGGTGTTCAACATGGGTCATCGCATGGAAATCTACGTGCGTCCCGAAGTGGCTGAAGAAGTTGTCAGAATATCGCGTTCGTTCAACATCGACGCCCAAGTGGTGGGACTCATCGAGGAAGGACCCCGTTCACTGACCATCATTTCTGAATACGGAACTTTTGAATATTGATTATGGCAGAAACAACCAATAGCATTCTACAGAAACTCGACGGACTGGAGGCCCGATTCGAGGAGGTTTCAACGTTGATTACCGACCCCGACGTGATAGCCGACCAGCAGCGCTTTGTCAAGCTGACCAAAGAGTATAAGGACCTGGGCGACATTATGGATGCCCGCAAACGATATATTGCCTGCCTGAACGGCATCCGCGAGGCAAAGGACATACTTGCCAACGAGGACGACCCCGAGATGAAGGAGATGGCACGCGAGGAGCTGGCCATGAACGAGGAACTGCAGCCCAAGCTGGAGGAGGAGATCAAGATTGCCCTCATTCCGAAAGACCCGGAAGACGCGAAGAACGTGCAGATGGAGATACGTGCCGGAACAGGCGGCGACGAGGCATGCCTCTTTGCCGGCGATCTCTTCAAGATGTACAAGAGCTTCTGCGACTCCAAAGGCTGGCAACTCTCCATTACGAGCGTCTCTGACGGTGCCGTCGGCGGCTATAAGGAGATTGACTTCGCCGTCTCGGGAGCCGATGTCTACGGCACATTGAAGTATGAGTCGGGCGTCCACCGTGTTCAGCGCGTGCCCGCCACCGAGACACAGGGCCGTATGCACACTTCGGCTGCTACAGTAGCCGTGCTGCCCGAGGCCGACAAGTTCGAGGTTCATGTCAACGAAGGTGAAATCAAGTGGGACACATTCCGCTCCAGTGGTGCCGGCGGTCAGAACGTCAACAAGGTGGAGTCGGGCGTCCGCCTCCGCTATATGTGGAAGAACCCCAATACCGGCGAGACGGAGGAGATACTCATCGAGTGTACTGAGACCCGCGACCAGCCGAAAAATAAGGAACGCGCGCTGTCGCGCCTATATACCTTTATATATGACAAGGAGCACCAGAAGTATATGGACGACATTGCTTCGCGCCGCAAGAGCCTTGTCTCAACCGGCGACCGAAGCGCCAAAATCCGTACCTACAACTTCCCGCAGGGGCGTGTTACCGACCACCGTATCGGCTTTACCACTCACGACTTGCAGGGCTTCCTCGGCGGCGACATACAGCCGATGATCGACGCGCTGACAGTTGCCGAGAATGCAGAACGAATGAAAGAATCAGAATTATGACCAGAAAGGAACTTATACAGCAAATCCGCGAGAAGCAGTCGTTTCTCTGCGTAGGTCTCGATACCGACCTGAAGAAGATACCCCAGCACCTGCTTGCCCAGGAGGATCCCATCTTCACCTTCAACAAGGCCATCATCGACGCAACTGCCCCCTATTGCGTGAGTTACAAACCCAATCTCGCTTTCTACGAGGCTTTCGGCGTGAAGGGACTCTTGGCCTTCGAGAAGACCGTCAATTACCTGAAGCAGCTGTACCCGAACCATTTCATCATTGCCGACGCCAAACGCGGCGATATCGGCAACACGTCGGCTATGTACGCGCGTACCTTTTTTGAAGAGTACGACGTTGACTCACTGACTGTAGCTCCCTATATGGGTGAAGACTCGGTGACTCCCTTCCTTGGCTACAAGGGCAAGTGGGTCATTCTGTTGGCGCTGACCTCCAACAAAGGTTCGCACGACTTTCAGCTGACGGAGTCGCCCGACGGTGAGCGACTGTTCGAGAAGGTTATCCGCCGCTCACAGCAGTGGGCCACAGACGAACAGATGATGTACGTCGTCGGTGCCACTCAGGGGCAGATGTTCGAAGACATCCGTCGTATCGCTCCTACCCACTTTCTGCTTGTTCCGGGTGTCGGTGCACAGGGCGGCTCGCTGCACGAGGTATGCAAGTATGGCATGACCAGCGACTGTGGCCTGCTGGTCAACTCCAGCCGGGGCATCATCTACGCCTCACAGGGCGAAGACTTTGCTGAGGCTGCCGCCGAGAAAGCACGCGAGCTGCAACAGCAGATGGCCGCAGAACTGTCATAGCGCCCCCTACTCCATCGGGAACAGGCCGTAGAGCTTGGCATCAATCATATCGGTGACCTGCTGGAAATGCTCCGGCTGGTCGCCGAACTTGCATTTGTCACCGTCGATGATGATCAGCTGACCACTGTAGGTGGCAATCCAGTCTTCATAGCGCTTCTTGAGCCCCTGCAGGTAGTCGAGGCGCATCGTCTGCTCGTATTCGCGCCCGCGCTTCTGGATTTGTGCCACGAGGGTCGGGATGCTGGAGCGGATGTAAATCATGAGGTCAGGCAGCCGGACAAGCGACATCATCAGTTGGAAGAGGTCACTGTAGGTCTCAAAGTCGCGGTCGCTCATCATGCCCTGACCGTGAAGGTTGGGTGCAAAGATGCAGGCATCCTCGAAGATGGTGCGGTCCTGAATGATGGTGTCGTCAGACTTTGAAATCTCGACGACTTCCTTGAATCGCTTGCTGAGGAAGTAGACCTGCAGGTTGAATGACCAGCGCTTCATATCGGCGTAGAAGTCCGACAGGTAGGGGTTGTTGTCGACGGGTTCGAAACGTGGCGTCCATCCGTAACGGTGGGCGAGCATGCGGGTAAGTGTGGTTTTCCCGCTTCCTATGTTTCCTGCTACTGCTATGTGCATGGCTTTATGGATTAGGTGTGAGAGATGGGAAGAGTCCGAAGAGTGTGGCGTCGATGCGGTCAGTGACCTGTGCGAAGTCACGCGGGTTATGCTCGAAGTCGAGCGAGTCTTTGTCGACGGTCATGACGCGCCCTTGATAGCGGCTGCCGATGAATTCGTCGTAACGACGGTTAAGATTCTCAAGATAGTCGAGCTGGATGGTCTGCTCATAGTTGCGCCCTCGTCGCTGTATGTTCCTGACGAGGTGCGGAACAGATGCGCGGAGATAGATCATGAGGTCGGGCAGCCGGACCGTCTGCAGCATCTGCTCAAACAGGCCGATGCAGGTGTCGTAGTCGCGCCGGCTGAGGCGGCCTGCCTCGTAGTTGTTCTGCATGAAGACATAGACGCCCTCAAAGATGGTGCGGTCCTGGATGACGGTATGGTCAGCCTGCTGTATGCTGATAAGGTCGCGCAGCCGTTCCTTGAGGAAGAACACTTCGAGATTGAAGGCCCAGCGGCTGATGTCGCTGTAGTAGTCCTCAATGTATGGGTTGTGGTCGACAGCCTCATAGCGTGGCTCCCATCGGTAATGACGGGCAAGCATACGGGTGAGTGTGGATTTCCCGCTTCCTATGTTTCCTGCTATGGCTATATACATGATTCAATTGGTATGTTTTTGGTAGTATTCGGCATTGAATGACCCTTTTATGACTACAAAGGTAATGATTTTTTTCATTTTTCCTTCTTTTTGTTTGGTTATTTTAATTATTTTCTCTACTTTTGCAGCGCAAACATTTATTTAATAACTCAGAACATTAAACTTTATTGCCTATCGGAACACGAATACTTCATAACAAATGACAACCGAATATGAAGGAATTTGAAGGAATGTCCAACGAAACGTTGGCATTACTTTACGTAGGAGGAAATAATAGAGCGTTTGACGAGTTATTGGAAAGAACTCAGTCTAAATTGTTCGCGTACATTATGTTCGTGGTGCGTAACGAGGATGTGGCTAACGACATCTTCCAGGAGACCTTTGTGAAGGTAATCACCCGACTACAGGAAGGGCGGTACACCGACTCCGGGAAGTTCACGTTCTGGCTCACACGCATTGCCCATAACGCCATCATGGATTGGTATCGCTCGCAGAAGAGTGACCACATCGTCGACCTGGCCGACAGCAACGACCTGAGCAACCTCAGCGGCGAGCAGGTGCAAGACTCATTCCGCGAGAGCGAGATGGTCAACGAGCAGGTCATGGACGACCTGCGCCGGCTGATGGAAGCCTTGCCGGCCTCCCAGCGCGAGGTGGTCTTCATGCGCTTCTACCAGCAACTATCGTTCAAGGAGATAGCCGGACTGACGGGCGTGAGCATCAACACGGCACTCGGACGTATGCGCTATGCGCTGATGAACCTTCGCAAGATGGCAAAGGAGCACCAGATGGAGTTGGTCCTGGAGTACTAAAGGGCGCGGAGACTGCGGATGGTATCCTCGGGCGCAGGACTCTTGAAGATATAACTACCGCTGACCAGCACGTCGACACCAGCCTCGACCAGCATCGGGGCTGTCTTACCCTGTACGCCGCCGTCGACCTCGATGAGTGCATGGCTGCCGCTGTCGGCAATGAGTCGGCGCAGTTGGCGCGCTTTCTTCAGCGTATTCATGATGAACTTCTGTCCGCCAAAGCCGGGGTTGACGCTCATCAGCAGTACCATGTCGACGTCGCCTATAATGTCTTCGAGCAGCGACACCGGCGTTGAGGGGTTCAGAGTGACGCCCGCCTTCATGCCGGCATCGTGAATCTCCTGGACGGTACGGTGCAGGTGGTCGCAGGCTTCGAGATGCACGTTCATCATCATCGCTCCGAGCTTGGCCGTTTGCTTAATATAGCGCTCAGGCTTCACAATCATGTAGTGAACGTCGAGCGGCTTACTGCATTTTGAGGCCACGGCCTCCATGACGGGAAAGCCGAACGAGATATTCGGGACGAACACGCCGTCCATCACGTCCAAGTGGAGCCAGTCGGCTTCGCTGCGGTTTATCATCTCAATGTCACGGTCGAGATGCAGGAAGTCGGCAGCGAGCAACGATGGAGATATTTTTGTCATTGACAATCGGCTATTTTTACGGTTTACATTCAGTTGAGACAGTAAGCCTGCCCGTTTTCCACACGATAGGAATAGGCAAACTGGCGTATGGTCTGAAGCGTCTTCTCGCGTGGCTTGAATCGTTCGCTCATGGATGCTACGGCATCGTAAACTTGTTGAGTAGATATTTGCATAGGCAGCTCATTTTCTTGTTTCTATATCTTATTAACGCTGCCATAAACATTTTATTATATCAATCAGCAAATATTTTTAGGACCGCAGGACAGAAACTCAAAAAAACTTCGTACCTTTGCAGCCGACAATTGGTATGCAGAAAACAACTGTTAATATAGTAGAAGACACTCTTGAAAAACAATAAGAAATGAAAAACAATCATGAAGTTCCCGTATTGCTGCTGACGGGGTATCTCGGCAGCGGCAAGACCACCCTGCTCAACCGTATTCTCACCAACAAGCGCGGCATCAGGTTTGCCGTCATCGTCAACGATATCGGCGAAGTCAACATCGATGCCGACCTCATCCAGCAGGGCGGTATCGTCAACCAGCAGGACGACTCGCTCGTAGCCCTCCAGAACGGCTGCATCTGCTGCACGCTGAAGATGGACCTCGTCCAGCAGCTGCAGGACATCATCGCGATGCAGCGCTTCGACTACATCGTCATCGAGGCCAGCGGCATCTGCGAGCCAGGCCCCATTGCCCAGACCATCTGCTCGATACCCCAGATGGTGCCCGGCATGGAGTGCCAGCCCCGGCTCGACGCCATCGTCACCGTGGTCGATGCCCTGCGCATGAAGGACGAATTCGGCAGCGGGCTCAGCCTCACGCGCCCGGGTATCGACGAGGAGGACATTGAGAACCTCGTCATCCAGCAGATAGAGTTCTGCAACATCGTACTGCTGAACAAAGCCGACGAAGTCAGCACCGACGACCGGGGCCGCATCCGGGGCATCATCCGCGAGCTGCAGCCAAAGGCAGAAATCATCGATACCAACTATGGCGACGTCGATCTCGACAAGATCATCAACACCCGGATGTTCGACTTCGAGGAAGTGGCCACCTCGGCCGCCTGGATTCAGGAAGTAGAGCGACACGACGATGATGACGATGATGACGACGACGAGCATGAACACGATCATGAGCACGAACACCATCACCACCACCATCACCACCATGATGACGAAGGCGAGGCCGAGGAATACGGCATCGGCACCTACGTCTACGTCGCCCGCCGGCCGTTCGAGCTGGGACTCTTCGACGAGTTTGTGGCCCGCAAGTGGCCCGAGGGCATCATCCGGGCCAAGGGCATCTGCTGGTTCAAGGACGAGCCCGACGTCTGTTACGTCTTCGAGCAGGCAGGCCGTCAGGTCAGCCTGCGCAATGCCGGCCAGTGGTACGCTACCATGCCCCGGCAGGAGCTGGCAGCTCTGATGGAGCAGCAGCCCAGCCTGCGCCGCGACTGGGACGACCAGTTCGGCGACCGTATGCAGAAGCTCGTCTTCATCGGACAGCACCTTGACAAGGAGCTCATAGCCCGCGAACTCGACTTCTGCCTCGTTTAACCGAGACCCACCAATGAAGACAGACCTGTATATCAACGAGGCAAACGACTATGCCCGCGACATTGGCGCGCCGACGTGGCATCCCCACGTCAGCGTAGTCCACTACGACGAGGTAGGCGCAATCCGTCACACCCTGAATCGGTACAACGTCTACGGGCTGTTCCTCCAGCGCGAGTTTCCCGAGGACCTCACCTACGGCGTCGGCAGATACCACAGGGGCGGAGGCTCCCTGCTCGCCCTCGCACCCGGGCAGATTGGCGGCAAGAGCGACGACGGCACGCGGCGGCAGTACCACGGGTGGGTACTGCTGTTCAACCACCACTTCATCCACGGCTCAGAGATAGAGCGCAGGATGGCCAGCTACCGCTTCTTCGCCTACAACGCCAACGAGGCCCTCCTCCTCACCCCCGGCGAGAAGAGAGTCCTGGCAGGGCTCATGTCGAACGTGCGCGAAGAGCTGAAGGCCGCCCACGGGGCCGACGAAAGCCACGACGAGATCATCCGCGACTACATTCTCCTGATACTCGACTATTGCCGCCGCTTCTACGCCCGCCAGTTCAACGACGTCGCAGCCGCCGGCAGCGACATTCTCAGCCGATTCCAGCAGCTGCTCGACGACTACTACCGCCACGGGCTGCAGCGCAGCCAGGGTCTGCCCAGCGTAAAATACTGCGCAGGCAGCCTGTGCCTCTCGCCAGGCTATTTCGGCGACATCGTCCGCAACGCCCTCGGCGAGAGCCCCAGGGACTACATCCGCGCTTACATCGCGAGGCAGGCCAAGAGCCTCTTGCTCAGCGGCATGGGCGTGACGCAGGTGGCAGAGCAGATGGGCTTCGGATACCCCACCCACTTCACGCGGCTCTTCAAGCAGATTACAGGACAGACTCCCTCGTGCTTCCAAAATAGCACACGACAAATACCCACGACGGCGGGAGGAAATAACGGGAATGGGGACGAATAGCTCAACCGCTTGTTTTTGTTTTCGTATAATAGAGTCAACACACACAGAAGAATGAGCAAGAGCCTGTTATTCCAGTTTTTCGTTTTCGTTTTTGCACTGCTCCGCTCCGCAGTAGCATCCAGTTGGGCCGAGTGCCCGTTTCCGTCTGGTCAGAACGAAGTGACGCGGCTTCGCACACTGGGGATGGACAAGCCAATAGGTGTTGAGAGTACGCCCACATTCAGTTGGCAGCTGAAATAACCTTACCAACCTATAACCTTACCAACTTATAAACTTACCAACTTATAAACTTACCAACTTATAAACTTACCAACCTATAACCTTACCAACTTATAAACTTACCAACTTATAACCTTACCAACTTACTTCCAGTATTCCGTCAACCTCATGCTCAACGAACGGGCCCTCCTTGCATTCCAGAAGCACACTCGGCTCCAGGCATTCCACGCCATGCCACACGTTCTTCGGAATGTCCGCGCCGTAGACACCGTTCTCCTGACTGATGACACAGGACTCCAGCACCTCGCCGTCGTCATTGTAGGTAGTCACCTTCACCTTGCCCTTCAGGATGACAAAAGTCTCGGCCTTGGTGGGATGGTGATGCACGGCTATCTGCGTGCCCGGCATCAATACATTCAGGAACCTGTGGCACTTGTCGTCCAAGCTCTCATGGAAGTTGTAGTTCATCCTGAGCCTGGGCGATTGCTTTGCCTGCTCTGCCACGCTGCTTATCAGGCTGTCGTCGATAATCTTCATAATCTTACTTTACTTACTAACTTATAACCTTATAACCTTATAACCTTACCAACTTATAACCTTATCAACTTACCAACTTACAAACTTACAAACTTACAAACTTATCAGTATTTCCGCCAGTTCTTGATAGTCCATACCACCACACCCCACACCTCGAAGTCATCATCCTCGTCGATGCGGATGGGCTTAAAGTCCTTGTTGGCAGGACGCAATTCGATATAGCCATCCTTACGGTGGCGCAGGTCGATGTACTTGATGGTAAATTCATCGTTGATATAGCCAACCACCACGTCACCGTCCCTTGGCTCGATGGAACGGTCAATGACGGCAATATCCCCGTCACAGATACCAGCCTCTATCATGGAGTCGCCCTCGACCTTGCCGTAGAACGTTGCTTCGGGATTACGGATGAGGTCACGATTGAAGTCAAGTGTCTCGTTGCTGTAGTCTTCTGCCGGTGATGGGAAGCCGGCCTTGATGCTGGGAGCGAACTGAAGCTTCAGTTTCTGCTCGAAATCTCCATGTATAATCTGAATGTTCGACATATAACCTTACCAACTTATAACCTTATAACCTTACCAACTTACCAACTTACCAACTTACAAACTTATAAACTTACCAACTTACCACCTTACCAACGAGTGTTCCACAATACCAGTGCCCAGGATGAAGGAGGCGAAGGCCGCATAGGTGCTGATTTCGCGTGTTTGTGTGATGTAGGCACGGTAGTTGTCCTGAATGCCGATGCTGGAGCAGTCGATTAGGTTCACGTTGCCGTCCGCATTTCGCACAGCTTTGGTGCGCAGTCCGTCGTAGGCTTTTCTGATGATGGGCCTGTATTTTTCAGCGGTGATAAGCCCTCGGTCCACGCAGCGTTGCAGCAGATAGGTGAACATACCGCTACCCGATGTCTCGTTCCAGTTGCCTTCATCGTTTTCACGTTGCACCACCTGGCACCACAGTCCCGTTCTTTTGTCCTGATGTTTTGCAAGTCCCTCACACAGACTGACGGTGAGCCGTTCCAGTTCCGCTCTCGACTCATGGTTGGCAGGCAGAAAGTCGAAGACGTCGGCCAAAAGCACCGCCACCCATCCTAAGCCCTCGCTCCACACGTCCGTGGAGTGACTGTCAGCATTGCTTGCCCAAGGAGCATGCCCCTTCGGCGACCATCCGTGATAGAGCAGTCCGTCGTCCGTGCCGCAGAGTCGGAAGATGCCCCGTATCTGCCGAGCCACTTCGTTGAAATCCTCAGCGTGTTGCATCGTCTTTGCGTATCGTGCCAGAAACATTTGCCCCATGAACACGCCGTCCACCCACACCTGGGCAGTACCACGGTTGTGCACGAACATACCTTCCGCGGTTCGCGGATAGTCGTCGAATCCGTGGCGGATGGTTTCGGCGGCACGCCCATATCGCCAGTCACCAGTCTGCTCATACAACAGCAGGCAGGCATACCCCGGCAGGAAGTTGTCCAGCGCCCCGGGATTGAAGTTGGGCACGGAGCCGTCCTCGCCCACATTCTGATCCACAAAGCGGCGCACATAATCCAGATAGCGTCCATCGTTCGTGAGTCGCCACAGCCGTTCCATGGCAAACAAGACGTAGCCCGACTGCCAAGTGAAGTGGTTACGGTCTCTCCCCCACCGGATGACAGAAGGGTCTGGAAAACGGTCGATAAAACTTCGAGCCGTCGTCTCCGACAGCTGCGGACGTTCGCGCTGCTGTGCCACCATGCAACCGACACACAGCACGGCAGCCACAAAGAATAAAAGAATACGTTTCATTCTGCAAATTTATATATATTTTTTCAATTAGGAGAAGAAAGACACCTTTTTTTTCTATTTCTGTGTGAAAAATACAGGTATCGAAGGAATTCTCAGTGCGGATAACCTTACCACCTTATAACCTTACCACCTTATAACCTTACCAACTTACAAACTTATAAACTTACAAACTTACAAACTTACAAACTTACAAACTATTGGTGTCCGATAAAAAATTGATCTAATCCGACAGAAAAGGGGACAAACCTTTCGGCAAGTCCCCAAAGATTTGTAATTTTGCGTTTGCTACAACAA
>CAJOLE010000051.1 GCA_905235325.1 uncultured Prevotella sp.
TCGTAACCTCTTGATTTTCAATGCGCTTCAGGATGGGCTTGAACCAACGACCCCCTGATTAACAGTCAGGTGCTCTAACCAACTGAGCTACTGAAGCAGATGCTTTCTTTCGATTGCGGGTGCAAAGGTACGGCGAAAAATTGGAACTACCAAATTTTTGGAGAACTTTTTTAGGGGGAAGGGTGTTTTTTATGAAAATCCCGCAGATTTGGGCTGGATCTGCGGGATTTTTTACTGTTTTACTTCTGTTAGAAGTCCATGTGGTCGAGGGCGTCGCTGAAGTCTTTTGGCTCGTTCTTCTCGGCATTTGCCTTGAATTCGTCGCCGAGTTTCTCAGCTAATTTCTCGCCGAGCTCGCCATTCTGTTCGGGGCGGGGACGACGGTCGCGGCGGTCGCCACGTTCTCCGCGGTCACGGCGCTCTCCTCGGTCGTTGCGTTCGGGCCGACGCTCACGGCGCTCGCCACGCTCCGGGCGCTCCGGACGCTCGCGGCGGGCGGGGCGCTCCTGATAGCCCTCGGGCTTGTCGATGAGGACGCGGTGCGAGAGTTTGTACTTGCCGGTCTTCGGGTCGATTTCGAGGAGCTTCACCTGGATGTGGTCGCCCTCCTTGATGCCTGCCTCCTCGACGGTCTCGAGGCGCTTCCAGTCAATTTCGGAGATGTGGAGCAGGCCGTCTTTACCGGGCATAATCTCGACGAAGCAGCCGTAAGGCATGATGCTGCGGACGACGCCGTCGTAGATTTCGCCTACCTCGGGGATGGCCACGATGGCACGGATCTTCTGGATGGCAGCGTCGATAGACTCCTTGTTGGGGCCGCTGACCTGCACCTTGCCCACACCGTCGATTTCGTCGATGACGATGGTTGCTCCGGTGTCTTCCTGCATCTGCTGGATAATCTTTCCGCCCGGGCCAATGACGGCACCGATGAACTCCTTCGGAATCTCGAAGGCCTCAATGCGGGGCACGTGGGGCTTCAGTTCGGCGCGCGGTTCGGCGATGGTGTCGGTGATGCAGTTGAGGATGTGCTCACGACCGGCCTTGGCCTGCATGAGGGCTTTCTCAAGGATGTCGAAGCTGAGTCCGTCGCACTTGATGTCCATCTGCGTGGCGGTCAGACCGTCGCGTGTGCCGGTGGTCTTGAAGTCCATGTCGCCCAGGTGGTCTTCGTCGCCGAGGATGTCGCTCAGGACGGCGTATTTATCTTCTCCGGGGTTCTTGATGAGGCCCATGGCGATACCCGAGACGGGCTTTTTCATGGGGACGCCTGCGTCCATCAGTGCCAGCGTGCCGGCGCAGACGGTAGCCATTGACGACGAGCCGTTCGACTCGAGAATCTGCGAGACCACGCGGACGGTGTAGGGGAAGTCCTCGGGAATCTGGCCCTTCAGGCCGCGCCATGCCAGGTGTCCGTGACCAATCTCACGTCGGCCGACGCCGCGCTGTGCCTTGGCCTCGCCGGTGCAGAACGGTGGGAAGTTATAGTGCAGGAGGAACTTCATGTAGCTCTTGTCGAGCACGTCGTCCACGAGTTTCTCGTCGAGCTTGGTGCCCAGTGTGACGGTTGTCAGCGACTGCGTCTCACCACGTGTGAAGATGCTGCTTCCGTGAGGCATGGGCAGGGGCGACACCTCGCACCAGATGGGGCGGATGTCGGTGGTCTTGCGGCCGTCGAGGCGGATGCCCTCGTCGAGTATGCAGCGGCGCATGGCGTCGCGCTCTACGTCGTGGTAGTAGCGGTCCATCATGGCGGCGTATTCGTCGTCGGAGATTTCGCCCTTCGCGTCGTCAGCGAGCTCGGCCCTCTCGGCGAAGAACTTCTCCTTGAAGTCGTCGAGCAGTTTCTCGAAGGCATCGGCGCGCTGCTGCTTCTCCAGGGCCTGCTTGGTGATGTCGTAGGCGGGCTGGTAGAGTTCCTTGTTCATGCGTGCGCGCAGGTCCTCGTCGTTCACCTCGTGGTCGTATTCGCGCTTGGTGTCCTTGCCCAGCTCCTTGCTCAGTTCGGCCTGCAGTTCACACATGGGCTTGATGGCCTCCATGGCGGCTTTCAGGGCGCCGAGCAGGTCTTGCTCAGAGACTTCCTTCATCTCGCCTTCGACCATCATGATGTTCTCGGCCGATGCACCGACCATGATGTCCATGTCGGCCTCTTTCATCTGTTCGAAGGTGGGGTTGATGACGTACTTGCCACCAATGCGAGCCACGCGCACCTCCGAGATGGGGCACTCGAAGGGGATATCCGAGCAGGCCAGGGCAGCCGAAGCGGCGAAGCCGGCCAGTGCGTCGGGCTGGTCAACGCCGTCAGCCGAGAAGAGCATGACGTTGACGAAGACTTCTGCGTGATAGTTACTGGGGAAGAGTGGACGGAGGACGCGGTCCACGAGTCGCGATGTAAGGATTTCATTGTCCGAGGCTTTGCCTTCGCGCTTGGTGAATCCGCCGGGGAAACGTCCGGCAGCGGCATACTGTTCACGGTAGTCTACTTGCAAAGGCATGAAATCAGTTCCGGGAACTGCATCTTTTGCGGCACAAACTGTGGCGAGAAGTACGGTGTTGTTCATGCGTAGCATGACGCTGCCGTCGGCCTGTTTTGCCACTTTCCCGGTTTCAATGGTGATGGTTCTTCCATCAGCCAGTTGAAGGGTTTTTGTAATTACGTTCATCTTGATTTAAAACATCTGAAAAATAAATAAAAAGCGCACAAAGCGCCAAAAACAGTGCAAAGGTACATATTATAATATGAATAAACGAATAAACGGCAATAATTTTTTGTTTTTTATGAAATATGCGACAAATTCCCGATAACGCCAAAGATTGCGGCGGAAAAGTGGCGCAGAGACAACGAAAACACCACGAAGCGGCGAGGCCGTTCCGGGGTGAGTTATCTTATCGGCATTTCACTTATGCTCCTTGAAAGATGCTATCTCGGTATCAAACAGATCAATGACCTCCTTGTATTGAGGGTGTGAACGCTGTATAATGAGAGCAAGATAAGTGTCAATAGAGTCTTCCGTCAACACAGCAGTTCGTATGTCGTACTTCTTCTTTTGCTCATATCCTTTAAACCAGCGCAGAAAGAGACGTGAGCGCATAGCCTGCTGGTCATCAGCAGTATCACACATATAAAGAAGTATATCAGGATTTTGCCAGAAAAACTCCTCAATGATACAAATAACGGTCTCTCGAACCTTTGAATCGTTTGGAGATGCCTTATGGCTGCGGTTTGAGAGGTCAAACCAATACGCCTTCAATCCTGGAATACCATCGTAACTCAGGAAACTGACAGCAAATAGAATATCATTATCAGTCCGAAAAAGATATTCGTCGTGGTCTTTGACGACGGCGTATGGGGCAGATAATTGCAGGCGAGCCGTACTGAGTTCGTTCATCACCTAAACAATATCATAATAGCGCGACTCTTTGATGCGCTGAATTTCAGCCTCCTTTTCATCGAGAAGCTTGTTGATACGCTCCTGCCATTCGGCCTTTTGCTTTCTATAGTCACGAATCGACTGCAAGAAGCGTTCTCTGTTGAAGTTGATAGTTGCTGCCATACGATAACCTTTCCTTTTAACTTTCACGCCGCAAAGTTACGACAAATTCCCGATAACGCCAAACATTGCGGCGGAAAAGTGGCGCAGAGGAAACGAAAACACCCCGAAGCGGCGAGGCCGTTCCGGGGTGTCAGTATGATTGTTGTTTACAGAGACTTAGAAGTCGTCGTCGCGCTGGTCCTTACCCTTGGCGTAGTAAGTCTTCTCGTTGCTGAAGAAGAACCAGCCGCTCTTGTTGGTGCCGCGAACCTTCACCACGTGGGGCACGGGATCCTCGAACGAGATGTCGGCCTTCGTGGCGCCGCTGGGGTTGGGCATCAGCAGGAAGTTGCAGATGGTGGCGTTGAGCTGTGCCGAGTACTCCGTGGGGGCGATGTTGCTCCAAGCCACGCGCACCTTGTACGGGCCATCGTTGTAGCCATGGCCTTTGCCGTTGGGCTTGTACTGGTTGGAGGGAGTTGCGCCGTCGAAGAACTGGAACAGCTGGTAGTGCTCGTAGAAACCGTTGGCGTCTTTGTTGAACTGGCCAATGCAGACGTTCTGGAAGCTCTGGTTCGAGATGCCGTAGGTGTTCAGGGCCTTGTACTGAGTGCCATAGAGATAGTCAATCATGTCGCGGCAGTCCTGGCTGCAGTCGAGCAGACGGGGCCAAACCAGATACATAACGGCGGCAAGGAACATGGGGTTGTTGGTGGCCTCGACGCGGCTGCCATCAGCATTCTCCATGAGGGTTCTCAGCTCGGCCACGTTGCGGGGCAGGCGGTTGAAGGTGAAGTCAGCGGCCTTGTAGGTCTTGCCGTCGCCGACAAACGTAATCTCGCGGGCGGGAACGGAGTCAATCAGCGACACCTTCTCCACGGGAATGCTGTAGGCGGTGATGCTCTTGATGCGGTCTACCTGATAGGGATACTTGGCGACCTCGGCGCGGCCCTGCGACGTGTTGTACTGGGCGGTGCGCTGGTTGTCGAGATAGAATGCAGAGGTCTCGGAGGGAGTGTTGGTGGTGCTGCGGAAGCCCATGGCGATGGCAGTGCCGAGAGCGCCGCTGTTGTCGCGGGGACCATTGGTGCCCACGGGCACGATGTTGCCGCCGGCCTGGAAGTCCAGGTACTGGTGCTCGGGGTTGCAGTAGGTGTAGTCGTCCTTCATGCCGGATGCGACACTGGTAGCGCCGCCCGAACCGTCGCTGACGATGGGCATGGTGAACTCCACGTGGAAGTACTGCTGTGCTGTCTGTGCAAACGATGTCATGGCAAAGGCTGCCATAGCAAGTGTGGTAAATATCTTTTTCATAATTCTTTCTGTTATTTTAATTGTTAATGTTGGAATTTACTTCTTGGCGAACTTCAGGCTCTTGTGGCCGACGTTCACAACGTAGACGCCTGCGGGCAGGCTTCCGACGTAGATAGTGGTGTTGCCACCGTTGACGGCGGCTTCAGCCACCTGCTTGCCGTCCATGGCATAGACCACGGCCTTCGTGGCGTTGCCACAGCCCGAGATGGCCATCTGCTCGCTGATGGGGGTCATCAGCTGGAGCTTCTCCTGAACGGGTGCCACAGGCAGTTCCTCGATACCGGTGACGGCATCCTTGGCCACATCCTCGTCGCCGCGCACGAAATACACCGACATCACATCGCTCTCAACGCCATTCTTGGTCAGCACGTCGAACTTGCTGCTGCCTTCCTTGGCCAGCAGGCTGACCACGTTCACCGTCTTGAAATACTTGCCGGTGCTGGTGATGAGCCAGGAGGGCTTGTTCAAGTCGATGTAGGGCTGACCGTCGCTCTCCGTCCTGTAGAGGTTGAAGTCGATCATCTCTCTGTGCTTCTCGAAGCTGATACTCTCGACGCCGGCTTCACCTTGTCCGTCCTTGAGCACAATCTCGAAGGTTGAGGCACCGTCAGCAATTACCATCATGCTCACCCGTACCACCGGGAAGTAGTTGCCCGTGTTTGTCTTCACGCACATCACGTCCTTCTCAGAGGCAGCTGCCGAGACACCGAGGGAGCAGCCTATGCCAGCGGCCATTATGGCCGTGATGGCTAAGGTCTTCCATCTTTGTTTAACTGTTCTCATGTTTTAAATTAATTAATTAGTGAATAATGAATGAATTAGAATTTTCCTTGAATCTTGTCGGCGGGAATCTCCACGGGCGTCTCCAGTCCGGGCCAGTAGTCGGGCTGGGGCTGTGCGCCGTGTACGTTGTCACCTTTGGGGATGCTCTGACGGAAGGCGCTTTTCAGAACGTAGTATTTGCCGTCCTTCTCGTAGAAGGTCTTGAACTGCATCTCCTGCACAGAGTTGTACTTCTCGTTCAATTCAGGCATCTGGAAGATGGGCAGTCCCTGCCAGGCGGCGCTGGTAGAGTAGGTGCCTAAAATCTTGGCGGGAGCCAAATCAGCCTTTACTTTGGCGTTTACTTTCGACTTGTAGTCGGCCACTGCCTTGGCATTGCGGTTCTTGTCGCTCAGGTCGTCAAGCAGGTAGTTCTTTTTGACGATGTCCTGTACGTATTCTGCCATGGGGTCGGCCGGCTGGGTGGCTGTATCTTCACTGCCGGAAATAGAGGTTGTGGTCGTTGTGGTTGTCGTGACGACAGTTGTGTTGTCGGTTCCGCCCAGTGGATCCTTTGTAGCTTTGTCTACGGCTTTCTTGGCCAACTTCTTGAGTCCGCCAAGCTGGGCGTTGGCACTGGTTTGTACTGCAAACAGCATGGCGACGGCCATGAGTGTGCGAATCAACGTCTTTGTCTTCATAAGTGTAATAATAAATACGGTATAATACTATTGTTGTTTTGTCTTGTTTGCCTCCATACTTTGCCTGACCATTTGCTCTATGCGCAGCAGTTTATCGAGATAACTCATGGCAAACTCCATGGTTGCTTCTTGATATTTCGTCTTAGGCATTTCGGGAGAATCATTTTTGACGGTGCAAAGTTAATAGAAATGGGCGTTTCGGGCATTATCATTTCGTAAAAAACTGTTGTCATTTCGTCAAATCCCCTGTTTTTCTTGGTATTGTGAAGGGGTCAGCCCGAAGGATCTCTTGAAGGCTCGTGTGAAATTTGGCGTGTCGTTGTAGCCGCAAAGAGTGGCTATCTGGCTTATGGTGAGTTCGTGGTTGTGGTCGAGCAGGTGGCGTGCGCGCCGCATCCGTATGGTCTGAATGAACGACTGGGGCGTCTCGCCGGTGATGGCAGTCAGCCTCTGGCGCAGCTGGTATGGGCTCATGTTGAGTCTGTCGGCCAGCGAGGTGGCGTCGGCCACTCCGGCATTGATTTGCTCGTTGACAATGTTGACCGCCTGCTCGATGAATTCCCGGTCGGCCGCAGTCACGCCGCTGCTCTCGCCTTCTGCCTCGCTTTGCGTGACGAGTGCGTTGTCGTAGTGTATCTGCAGCTGCTTGTACTTCTCGCGCAGTTCCATGATGTCGGCGCTGAGTTGCTGGTTGATCAGGTTCTGCCGGCGGTTGCGCCGGTGCATGGCATACCAGATGACGGCTGCCAGTAATAATAATAATAAGGTGGCGGCCAGGCCGGCCATGATGGCCCGGTGTTTCTGCTGCCGCTCGGCCTCTCGCTCCGAGCGCAGCTCGTCGGTTTCGAATTCCGCCTTGAATCGGGCCAGGCTCTCGGCGGTGGTGTGGTTGTAGAGCGAGTCTTTCAGGGCATTGAAGCGTTCCAGTTCCAGTCGTGCCGAGTCGGGGCAGGTAGTCCAGAGCGACTCATAGATGCCCTTCTGTGCGTGCAGTTCGTTGTAGGTGTCGTGGAGCTGTCGGAATATCTGTGCCGCCTCGCGGTAGTAGGGCAGAGCCTCGTCGGGGCGTTGCATCGCGAGCAGCGTCATGCCCATTTTGTTGCAGCAGATGCCGAGCGACTGCTGGTTGCCCTGCTCGCGGAAGGCGGGAATGACCTGCTGCAGCAGCTGTTGCGCCTCGCGGTAGCGGTGGAGTCCGATGAGCACCGATGCCTTCTGTGCCATGCGCACCTTGGCGTGGGCCTCGCGGCCTAACTTCAGTTCCAGATTGCAGGCGTCGTCGGCATACTTCAGGGCGCGCCGGTGGTCGCCCAAGGCGTTGTAGATCTCTGCTGCCATGCCTAAGAGTACGGCCTTGCGCTGCGGGTTCTTCGTCTCGTCGGTCAGCGAGAGCGCTTTCGTGATGTACTGCTCGGCCTCTTTTGGCTGGTTGGCTGACATATAGATGCCCGCCAGCGTGTTGAGGCTGGAGCTCATGCGGTCGTTGTCGCCGCTCTGCTTGTCGAGCTGGTAGCAGAGCTTGGCGTAGGTGGCCGCCTCGTTGTAGTTGCTCAGGCGGATATAGCAGATGGCCAACAGGTTCAGGCAGTCGGCCTCCTCGTCGCGGTTGTTGCCGGCTTGCAGCAGGGGCAGTGCGCGCTGAGCCTGGCGCACGGCATCCTGGTAGCGCTGTTGGGCGTAATAGTATTCACCAGTCCAGTACCACACCAGGCGGCGCAGCGAGTCTTTGGGCGTGTCGGCAGAAAAGCTGATAGGGTCGCACAGCTGCTCGTCGCTGTAGACGCGCATCAGACGGTTGGCGGCACCGAGGTCGGCCTGCCGCTCAAAGGCGCGCAGCAGCGAGTCGACGACATCTGCCCTGCCACTGGCGCAGGCCAGCAGCAGGGCGATGGCAGTGAGGCTTTTCTTCAGCAGGCCGTTCATCTTCCTACAGCAGGTTCATCGTGTCGGTGGCAATCATCAGCTCCTCGTCGGTGGGGATGACGACGACCTTCACGCGCGAGTCGTCTGCCGAGATGACGGCCTCCTCGCCGCGCACGTTGTTCTTCTGCTCGTCGAACTTCACGCCGAGGAACTCCATGTCCTTGCAGACGGCGGAGCGCATTCCGATCTGGTTCTCGCCGACGCCAGCTGTGAAGACAATGACGTCGAGTCCGCCCATGGCGGCCGCGTAGGCACCGATGTACTTCTTGATGCGGTAGAAGTACATGTCCTGAGCCAGCTGGGCGCGCCCGTCGCCACTCTTGGCAGCATTCTCCACGTCGCGCATATCGCTGGAGCCGCCCGTCAAGCCGGCCACGCCGCTCTTCTTGTTGAGCAGGTTCGACATACCGTCGGCGTCGAGTCCGAGCTTCTTCTCGATGAACGTCACGGCGCCGCCGTCGATGTCGCCGGCGCGGGTGCCCATGACGAGACCCTCAAGCGGGGTCAGACCCATCGACGTGTCGATGCACTTGCCGTCGACGACGGCGGCAATCGAACCACCGTTGCCCACGTGGCAGGTCACCATCTTCGTGCCCTCAGCGGGGATGCCGAGGAACTCGCAGGCGCGCTGCGACACGTAGCGGTGGCTGGTGCCGTGGAATCCGTAGCGGCGAATGCCGTACTTCTCGTACAGCTCGTAGGGGATGGCGTACATGAATGCCTTCGGCGGCATGGTCTGGTGGAAGGCCGTGTCGAAGACGCCCACCTGGGGCAGTCCCGGCATCAGTTCCTTTACGGCGTTGACGCCCTTCAGGTTGGCGGGGTTGTGCAGGGGTGCCAGGTCGGAGCACTTCTCGAACTCGCGCAGCACCTCGTCGGTCAGCACGACCGACTTGTTGAACCTCTCGCCGCCGTGCACCATGCGGTGGCCTACGGCACCGATCTCGTCGAGGCTCTTGATGACCCCGATCTCAGGGTCGGTGAGCAGTGAGAAGATGAACTTCACGCCCTCGGTGTGCTCGGGAATGTCGTGCATGATCTGCTTCTTCTCGCCGTTGGCCAACTTGACCTTCACGAAGGCGCCGTCCAAGCCTACGCGCTCGGCGCCGCCACTGGTCATCACGCTCTTGTCGTCCATGTTGTACAGTGCGTACTTGATAGAGGACGAACCGCAGTTTAAAACTAATATCTTCATAGAAAGCCCACCCAAGCCCTCCCCAAGGGAGGGATGTTTAGTTACATACTGGGTGCTCCATTATTAATTGTTTATACTGTTTCTTAATTCCCCACCCAAGCCCTGCAGGGCTTGGGTGGGCTTGTTTTACTTCTTCGCATCCATCGCCTGGCAGGCGGTGATGGCAATCATGTAGTAGATGTCGTCGACGGAGCAGCCGCGCGAGAGGTCGTTCACCGGGCGGGCGATACCCTGCAGGACGGGACCGATGGCGATGGCGTCGCCGAGGCGCTGCACCATCTTATAGCCGATGTTGCCGACCTCGAGGTTGGGGAACACCAGCACGTTGGCCTTGCCGGCAATGTCGCTGCCGGGCGCCTTCTTCGCACCGACGCTGGGCACGAGGGCGGCATCGGCCTGCAGCTCGCCGTCGATCTTCAGGTCGGGAGCCATCTCCTTGGCCAGACGGGTGGCCTCGATCACCTTGTCGCAGACCTCATGCTTGGCCGAGCCCTTGGTCGAGAAGCTCAGCATGGCCACGCGGGGATCCTCGAAACCGGCCACAGCCTTGGCCATCTGAGCCGTGCAGACGGCAATCTGGGCCAGCTGGTTAGCATCGGGCATGGGTGTCACGGCCACGTCGGCCACCACGAGCACGCCGTCCTCGCCGTACTGCTTCTGCTTCGAGATGAGCAGCAGTCCGCCGCTGACGCAGGTGATGCCGGGCTGGCACTTGATGATCTGCAGGGCGGGGCGCAGGGTGTCGCCCGTCGTCGAGAGAGCACCGCTGATCTGTCCGTCGGCCCCTTCGGTCTTGATGATCATGCAGCCGTAGTAGAGCGGGTTCTTCACCAGTTCGCGGGCCTGCTCGATGGTCATGCCCTTCGACTTGCGCAGTTCGGCCAGCTTCTCGGCATACTCCTCAGCCTTCGGGCTGGTCAGCGGGTCGATGATGGTGGCCTTGCCGATGTTCTCCAGGCCCCACTCGGCGGCGAGGCCGTTAATCTCGTCGGGATTTCCCAGAAGAATGATGTTTGCGACTTCGTCAGCCAGCACGCGGTCTGCGGCACGCAGAGTTCGCTCCTCGGTAGCTTCGGGGAGCACGATGCGCTGCTTGTCTGACTTAGCACGCGCAACGATTTGACTTAATAAATCCATAGTTTGTTTCTTATAATGAGTGTACTACTGTGTCAACAGATTGCAAAATTACAAATAATAATCGGAATAGCGCAACGTTTCGTGCAGTTTTTTCCGTTGAAGGGCAGATAATTCTTTTTTTTGGTGTAATTTGCACGTGGGGAGAAGTGGGAAGTGGGGAGTGTGAAGTAAAAAGTTGGAAGTAGGAGGTGGGAGTGGTGAAAACTTATTGCCCCGCCGCCTTATGCCAAAAACCCGCCGCCTTTTCAGCAAAACCCGCCGCCTTTTGCCCAAGACCCGGCCCCTTTTGACTGGGTGTCGGTTCAGGTGTCGGTTCCACCCTCCGAAGGGGGTCGTCGAGGGCCGTTTTTCCCGATGAAACCGCCTTTTTTGCATATATAGTTGTTATTTGCAGGTTTTATCCTACACTTCCTACACTTCCTACACCTAAAAAAAGTGGGGCAGGTGTAGGAAGTGTCGGAAGTGTAGGATAAAACCTGCGAATCACAATCAGTAATCAATAGACAGGAACCCGATTCCAGGTGGAAATGCGGCCATTATGCAAGTTTTACGATGATTTTCATGTGATTCATACTAAATTTCAAAGAAAAAGTGTATCTTTGCACTCGTAAACAGATAAAGTGACAGTTATGGCAAAATATTTAGACCCACGCGCCGACCTGACGTTCAAGAAAGTCTTCGGCGAACACAAGCATCTTGTCATCAGCTTGCTCAATGCCCTGTTGCCGCTTGCCGACGGCGAGCAGGTGGAAAGCATCGAGTACTGGCCTGCCGAGAAAGTGCCGTCGCGCCCCCTGAAGGAGAAAGACAGCATCGTCGACGTCTGCTGCCGCGACAACAATAATCGTGAGTTCATCGTTGAGATGCAGATGACGTGGACAGAATCTTTCAAGAACCGCGTGCTGCTGAATGCCTCGAAGGCTTACGTCGCACAGTCGGAGATAGGCGAGGACTATGAATTCCTGCAGCCCGTCTATGCGCTGAACTTCGTGAACTCCCCGATGAATGTCGACAGCGACGGCTATTACCACCATTACCAGTTGGTGCATCATGCCAACAGCAAGGAAGTCATACCAGGTCTTCAGCTCGTGTTCGTAGAGTTGCCTAAGTTCAAGGCTCAGACCTTTGCGGCCAAAAAGATGCAGGTGCTGTGGCTCCGCTTCCTCACTGAGATTAACTCAAAGACGCAAGAGGCTCCTGCCGAACTGCTGGCTAATCCAGAGGTCAGCGAGGCCCTGAAGATTGTGGAGATTGCTGCCTACACGCCTGCTCAGATGCGCGCATACGACAAGTTTTGGGACAACATTTCCGTTTACAAGACTTTAGACAATGCCCGTCGCCGCTCGGAAGAGAGCCTGAAGAACGCAGAGGCCAAGCTTGAAGACGCAGAAGCCAAGCTTGAAGACACAGAGGCCAAGCTTGAAGACGCAAAGGCAGAGGCAGCGGATGCAAAGGCCAAGCTTGGAGACGCAAAAGCAGAGGCAGCGGATGCAAAGGCCAAGCTTGAGAACTCTGCAAGACTGACAGCCCGGCGCATGAAAGCCAAAGGCTTCGCCACAGAGGATATCAGAGACATTACCGGCTTGACGGCAGACGAAATAGAAAAGCTCTGACTTCCGCAACTCCGCGGCGTTGAAGTTGGAGGCCACGCATCCTCAGGTGACATCCGCGTTGATTGCGACGTCAGGAAACAGAGGAAATGAAGACAGATGAAGACAGATGACGATGGACAACAATAATCTGAGTTTTGTGACATTCTGTATTACCAGAAGATACAGACACTGGTGGCTCCTGCCGCTGCTGACCGCACTGGCGGGCTGCTGGCAAGAGCAGGACCGAGGGTATGAAATGCCCGGCGACGTCAATGCCGTCTACTACTGGCGCACGGAGATGAAGCTTGACTCCACCGAGCGGGCCTTCCTCGGGCAGCACCAGATCACGAAGGTCTACTGCCGATACTTCGACGTCGTCATGCGCGACTCTGTGCCCATGCCCAACGCCACCATCTCGTTCGCCGACAGGCTGCCCGACGGCATCGAGCTGGTGCCGACGGTCTATATCACCGAGGACTGTATGCACCAGCGCCACGACAGCCTCGCCCAGAAGCTGGTCAGGCGCATACGCCAGATTAACGAGACGAACGGCCTGCCGCCCTTCCGCGAACTGCAGATAGACTGCGACTACACGCTCAAGAGCCGGCAGACGTACTACGACTTCCTCAGCGAGGTGGAGCAACAGATCGGCGACCCCGACTGCGTGCTCTCGGCAACCATACGTCTCCACCAGCTGCGGATGAAGACACCGCCGGTGGACTACGGCGTGCTGATGATCTACAACACGGGCGACCCGCGACGCTTCCAGGAGCGCAACCCCATACTCGACATACGCGACGTGAACCCCTACCTGCCACACCTCGCCCGATACCCGCTGCCCCTGGCTGCCGCCTATCCCGTCTACCGCTGGCAGCGCGACATCTACGGCGTCCGCGTAGAGCATACCGTCGCCGACAGCGTCATACTCGAGGTGAAGCAGGCCGTCGAGAGCAAGCGCCGGGAGCTGCGGCGCACCATCATCACCTACCATCTGGATCAGGAGAATATTAACCGATATAACACAACAACTTATGAAAAGATTTATAGTCATTAGTCTGCTGGCCATCGTGACAGCCGCGCCGGCGCTTGCCTGTGGCTGGGTCGAGTCGTACAACTACTACTTGTTCCGGGCCTATAACCCGCAGGAGTTCCGCACGTATGTGAACGAGACCACCGAAAACAACTGGAAAGTATATTTAAACAGCAATGCCGAGTACTTCTACTTCGACGCCGACGAGGTGAAGGAGGCTGCACAAAGCAAGGGCGACCTGCTGATGAAGAGCTACGTCGAGCAGCTGGAGAAGTATCTGAAGTGTGCCGAGGCCAAGCGCTTCGAGAGCTGGAACTACCCCACCAAGGAAGAGCTGGCCCAGCGCAGGCAGACGCTGACCAACGTGCGCGCCTACGCCCTGAGCAAGCTGAAGACGCGCCTGCGCTCGCAGCACGCCCTGCTCTATATGCGCTGCAACATGATGCTGGGCCGCCACCAGGAGAACATACAGTTCTGGGAGCAGTCGGCCAGCCAGTACATCGAGTCGGTCTACCGCGACATGATGAAGAACATCTATGCCGGAGCACTGCTGCAGACCGGCAAGGACGAGGCCGCTGCCACCATCTTCGCCGAGCAGGGCGACTGGGAGAGCCTGATGACGCAGTACTACAAGCGCCGCTCCTGCCAGGCCATCCGCCAGGAGTACCTGCGCAACCCCAACTCGCCCGTGCTGCCCTTCCTGCTGACCGACTTCGTGAACAACTGTCAGGAGGCCATCGACGCTGAGCACGATGCCCTGGGCGGCAAGCTCTTCATTCGCGACATCACCAAGGCCGAGGCCAAGCAGATGTGCCAGCTCGCCGCCACGGTGGTCAGCGAGGGCAAGACCACGAACCCCGTGCTCTGGCAGAGTGCCAAGGCGTGGATAGAGTTTATGTTCGGCGACCGCCGTCAGGGCATCGCCGACATCGAGAAGGCCGTGAAGATAGAGGGCGTGGAGCGCATGAAGGACAACGCCCGCGTGCTGAAGCTCTACATGACGGCTGCCGAGGCTGCCCCGGGCGACAACAGCTTCGACAACTACTTGGCCGGGGAACTGGAGTGGATCGACAAGCGCGCGAAGGAGGACAACTCCTTCCTCGACCCGCGCACCCGACTGGTACATCAGGTGCTGGTCAATAAGTACAGCGACCGCCCGCTGGTAGCCGTCTCGCTGCTGAAGGCCATCGACAGCTACGAGTATAATTACTATATCGACACCGTTCGCGTGGAGAGCCTGCAGCAGTATATCGACTATGCCTCGACGCCCGCGCAGACAGCCCTCGACCGCTACCTGAAACCAAAACAGAAGCTCGACCAGAACAAGATGAACGACCTCGTGGGCACGAAGTACATGCGCCTGTGCCGCTGGCAGGAGGCTGCTGAGTGGCTCGCGCGCGTGCCCGTATCCTTTTATAATGAGCGGGGCTACGCCGTCTATGTCGCTAACCGCCAGTGGACCGTCGAGCCGTGGATTACACGTCAGTTCCTGAAGAATGAAATTGAATACAGCGACCGGAAGTGGCAGCTGAAGGAGAATCCGAAACTCGCCTTCGCACGCGAGATGGCGAAGATGGAAGGCCAACTGAACGTGCTCAAGGGTAAGGCCCGCCAGCAGATGTGCTATGACATCGCCGTGCGCTACGCACAGGCACACTTCACAGGCGACTGCTGGTTCCTCATGCGCGACAGCAAGAGCATCTATGACGAACTGCGCTGCAATGAGACCGACCTCGCAGCCAAGGCCGTCAGCCTGCTGAAGGAAGCCGGCCAGACCAAGGAGGCCGAACTGAAGGAGCGCGCACTCTTCGGCCAATGTTACGCCTACCTCCACTTTACCGACGAGCAGATGCAGCCCTGGAACTGCAGTGAGCCCGACCAACCGGCCTATCAGCGGCTCACCAACCAGAAGTCGCCACAGTACCAGGCCTTCGCAGCGCTGGCCGACTTTGAGCGCAGCAACAAGTCGGGCGCCAGCAAGTATGTGTCCAACTGCGACGAGTTCCTGCAGTTCAAAAAGAAGTACCAGTAGCTCTTTTTTGTGGCGACAGCAAATTTTTCCGGGAAAAAGTGCGCGTTATTCAAAAAAAAGCTGTACCTTTGCACCCGATTTCACAGAATCGGGATGTAGCGCAGTTGGTAGCGCACTACGTTCGGGACGTAGGGGTCGGGCGTTCGAGTCGCCTCATCCCGACT
>CAJOLE010000052.1 GCA_905235325.1 uncultured Prevotella sp.
AAAAACCGATAGCCGTCCTGTCCCCAAATACATGTATGACGAACTGAGAGAGGAGGCTTATTCATATAGGGACCAGATTGGTGAACTCCAAAACCAGATCCGGCAGATGCAGCAGAACATCAAATCCCATGAGACGGCAAAGAAAACGGTAGGCTGAAAAAGGTTTATTTTCCAGATTTACGTAGATGATGAAACTGAGTCGGAAATACGAGAAAATTAAATATTCAGAGATATGAATTACTACATATTATATTTGAAACAAATCCTGAACGAGCAGGATGATAGCCGCAAAGCAGATTATGTGTTTATCCACTCACGTGGCGAGACGGCTTCAGAGGAATATGAAAGGCTGCGCCGTCTAGGGCTTGATGTCAGCCAGGCGCAGGAAAGAGCAATGTCATTACTCCTTTTCGGAGTGTAGAATATGCATCTTTGCAATAAAATGTTTCAATTAGCTAATAATCAAGCAGTTATGAAGAATTTGTTCAAGACCTAAAAATGTTTTACCATTGTTTTACCTCTTTGGTAAAGCTTGTTCAAGGACATAATATAAACGGCTGAAATTCAGTAAGATGGAGAGTCGGCGCGAGAATCCCTCACCTTCCGCAAAGCGTTAAAAGCGAGAAACTTACAAAGGTTTCTCGCTTTTTGTTTTGTCACATTTTTAGCAATTTGTTGCCAATTTGTTGGCTCAAACGAAATTTAGTGGGGGTAAGCATAAATCATAGAGAGTCTGTATAGGAAGAATTTCTCGTCCCTTATCCCTCTCAATGCAGATCTCAATGCCTTAGAAGTTAAAAAGCACTATCTAAAATCGTTTTATTGGTATAAGTGTCGTTAATTTGAAATAGTTTTTGTACCTTTGTAGCCGCAAATGAGGTCGATAGAGAGCTAACAGAGTCCTAAGCAAATCGTGGAGAATTTCGGACTTCTGTATGTAACTAATTCGTAACCTCTCCTCTGTACTGGCTTGAGAGATAATTGATAGTCAGTGAGTTATGAAAAACTTAGAGATTTGCACCCAAAAATCAAACGAAGGAATGATTTCTATAGAAGGACTAAAGGTGGAGTTTGGCGTGAAACCGCTGTTTCAGGAGGCCAGCTTCGTTGTCAACGACCGCGACCGCATAGCTCTGGTGGGCAAGAACGGCGCGGGCAAGTCGACGCTGCTGAAGATTCTCTGTGGTAAGCAGCGCCCGACGGCGGGAACGGTGGCCGTGCCTACCGACACGACCATAGGCTATCTGCCCCAGGTGATGAACCTTCAGGACGAGACGTCGGTCAGGGAGGAGGCGCAGAAGGCTTTTGCCAGCATTGCCGACTTGAAGGCCCGCGTCGACAGGCTGGAGCGCCAGATGAGTGAGCGCACCGACTATGAGAGCGACGACTACATGCAGCTCGTGGAGCGCTATACCACCGAGCATGAGCGATACCTGATGATGGGGGCCGAAAACCGCGAGGCCGAGCTGGAGCGGACGCTCACGGGCCTGGGATTTCTGCGCACCGACTTCACGCGCCCCACGAGTGAATTCTCCGGCGGTTGGCGTATGCGTATCGAGCTGGCAAAGATTTTGCTGCAGAAGCCCGACGTGCTGCTGCTCGACGAGCCTACCAACCACCTCGACATCGAGTCTATACAGTGGCTGGAACAGTTTCTGGCAACGTCGGCCTCGGCTGTCGTGCTTGTCAGTCACGACCGGGCTTTTATAAATAATGTGACGAACCGCACGCTGGAGATTTCCTGCGGCCGGATTGTCGACTATCGCGTGAAGTACGATGAGTATGTCACGCTCCGCAAGGAGCGCCGCGAACAGCAGTTGCGCGCCTATGAGAACCAGCAGAAGGAGATGGCCGAGATGAAGGCGTTCATCGAGCGCTTCCGCTATAAGGCCACGAAGGCGGTTCAGGTGCAGCAGAAGGTGAAGCAGCTCGAGAAGATGGTGCCCATCGAGGTTGACGAGGTCGACAACTCGGCCTTGCACCTGAAGTTTCCCCCCTGCCTGCGCTCGGGCGACTATCCGGTCATCTGCGACGAGCTGCGCAAAGCGTATAACCATGTGGTGTTCGACCATGTAAACCTGACCATCAAGCGCGGCGAGAAGGTGGCCTTTGTCGGCAAGAACGGCGAGGGCAAGTCGACGCTCGTGAAGTGCATCATGGGCGAGATTCCCTACGACGGCAGCCTGAAGGTGGGCCACAACGTGCAGATAGGCTACTTTGCCCAGAATCAGGCGCAGCTGCTCGACGAGAGTCTCACCGTCTTCCAGACCATCGACAACGTGGCACGCGGAGAAGTCCGCCTGCGCATCAACGACATCCTCGGCGCCTTTATGTTTGGCGGCGAGAACAGCGATAAAAAGGTGAAGGTGCTCAGCGGAGGCGAGCGTAGCCGGCTGGCGATGATACGCCTGCTGCTGGAACCCGTGAACCTGCTGATACTCGACGAGCCTACCAACCACCTGGATATGCAGTCGAAGGATGTGCTGAAGGAGGCCATCCGTGCTTTCGACGGCACGGCCATCATCGTCAGCCACGACCGTGAGTTCCTTGACGGGCTGGTGACGAAAGTCTATGAGTTCGGAGACGGTCGGGTACGCGAGCACCTGGGCGGCATCTACGACTTCCTGCGTACGAAAGCCCCGCACTCATCTCCCCTCGCCAGCACCATAGACGCCTGCCTGAACGGAGCTCCAAAGCCGAAGCCAAAAGAAGCCCCCTCGGGGGCTGTAGGTGAGGCTTCCTCCCCCAGAACTGGAGGGGGTGCTTCCTCCTATGCCGAGCACAAGGAGCAGCAGAAGCGTATAGCACGTGCCGAGAAGGCTGTTAAGGCCTCGGAGCAGAAGATCGAACAGCTGGAAAACCGCCTCAAGGAGCTTGACGAATTGCTGATGGTGCCCGAGAATGCATCTGACATGGTGCTCGTCAACGAGTACACGCAGACCAAGATGACCATGGACGAGGAAGTGGAGCGCTGGGAGCACCTCTCTGAAGAGTTGGAAACATTAACAAACTAACAATATGGAAAAGAAATTCTTACTAATTGGACTGATGTCTGCAATTACTATGACAACACCGGCAGAGGAACCCCTGAAGTCGGGACTTAACCCTGCCGACATGAACACCAGCGTGAAGGCCGGTGACGATTTCTATGAGTATGCCTGCGGCGGATGGATGAAGGCCAACCCGCTGCCCGCAGCCTATTCGCGCTTTGGCAGCTTCGACCGCCTCGCTGAAGATAACAATAAGCGTATCAACGGGATATTGAAGGAACTGCAAAGTAATACTTATACCCTGGGAACTATCGAGCAGAAGCTCTCCGACTACTACAAACTGGCAATGGACTCTGCCCGTCGCGAGCAGGAGGGCATTCAGCCCGTCATGCCGGTCATCAAGAAGATGGAGTCTGCCAAGACCATGAAACAGCTGTTCGACGTGCAGCTTGAGCTGGCCAAGTTCGGCGACTCGGAATTCTATCGTGCCGGTATGGGTGCCGACGAGAAGAATGCCTCGCAGAACATCCTGAGCGTGAATCAGGGTGGCCTGACGCTGGGGCAGAAGGACTACTACTTGGAGACCGACGAGGCTACGACGAAGATTCGCGAGGCTTACAAGAAGCACATCGTCCGTATGTTCCAACTCTTCGGCTTCTCCAAGAGTCAGGCCACGAAGAAGATGCAGAACGTCTTCCGCCTGGAACTGGAGCTGGCCAAGGTGTCGAAAAGCCGTACCGAACTACGTGACCCGCAGGCTAACTACAACAAGATGACGCTTGCGGAGTTTAACACGAAATACCCCAACCTGAAGCTGGAGCAGGTGATGAACGCCCAGGGCTTGCAGAGCAAGTATATGCAGGAGCTCGTCGTCGGTCAGCCCCGCTTTATGGAGGGAACCAACGCACTGCTGGCCAAGATGAAGCCCGCCGAATACCGCGACTATATGGAGTGGGGCTACATCGTCGGGGCTGCTAACTACCTGAACGACGAGGTGCGCGAGGCCAACTTCGACTTCTTCGGCCGCACGATGTCGGGCCGCAAGGAGGACCATCCCCTGTGGCGCCGCGCCACGACGCAGGTGCAGAGTGCCATGGGCCAGGCTCTCGGCCGTATCTATGTGCAGAAGTATTTCCCCGCAGCCTCGAAGGAGCGTATGCTGAAGCTGGTGAAGAACCTGCAGATAGCCCTCGGCGAGCGCATTGCCGCCCAGGACTGGATGGACGACTCGACGAAGGTGAACGCCCTGCTGAAGCTCAACACGTTCTACGTGAAGGTGGGCTATCCTGACAGGTGGATTGACATGACCAAGCTGACTATCGACCCGAAGAAGTCGTTCTACGAGAACCATGAGGCCTGCCTGAAGTTCTGGAACGACTACTACATCGACCACACCGCCGGCAAGCCCGTCGACATTGAGGACTGGTACATGACGCCGCAGACGGTGAATGCCTACTACAACCCGACGACCAACGAGATATGCTTCCCCGCAGGTATCCTGCAGGTGCCCTTCTTCGACATGACCGCCGACGATGCCTTCAACTATGGTGCCATCGGTGTGGTCATCGGCCACGAGATGACCCACGGCTTCGACGACCAGGGCCGACAGTTCGACAAGGACGGCAATATGCACGACTGGTGGAAACCCTCCGACGGCAAGAACTTCACCGAGCGCACCGACAAGTATGCCGACTTCTTCTCGGCCATCAACGTGCTGCCCGACCTGAAGGCCAATGGCCGGCTGACCCTCGGCGAGAATCTGGCCGACCACGGCGGCCTGCAGGTGGCCTACGCTGCCTTCAAGAATGCCACGAAGAACCAGCAGCTGCCCGTCATCGATGGCCTGACTGCCGACCAGCGCTTCTTCCTGGCCTACGCCGGCGTGTGGGCAGGCAACATCACCGAGGCTGAGATCCGCAACCGCACCAAGAGCGATCCCCACGCACTGGGACGCTGGCGCGTGAACGGCGCTCTGCCCCACATCGATGCCTGGTACGAGGCCTTCGGCATCAAGGAGGGCGACAAGATGTTCATCCCCAAGGAGAAGCGTCTGCAGCTCTGGTAATACTAATCTGTCATACTAATATATATAATTATGCCATTACGACTACCCGACAGGCTTCCTGCCATTGACTTACTGAAGGAGGAGAACATCTTCGTGATGGATAACACCCGTGCCCACTCGCAGGACATCCGTCCGCTGAGAATCGTCATACTGAATCTCATGCCGCTGAAGATAACCACTGAGACCGACCTCATCCGGCTGTTGTCGAACACCCCCCTTCAGCTCGACATCAGCTTTATGAAGCTCAAGAGCCATACGCCGAAGAATACGCCCATCCAGCACATGATGATGTTCTACCGCGAGTTTGCCGAGATGCAGAATGAGAAGTTCGACGGTATGATTATCACCGGTGCGCCTGTTGAGCAGCTGGAGTTCGAAGAGGTCGTCTACTGGAATGAGATCAAGGAGATATTTTCGTGGGCACGCACCCATGTTACCAGTACGCTTTACATCTGCTGGGCCGCACAGGCCGGACTCTACTTCCATTATGGCGTGCCGAAGTTCCCGCTGCCCAAGAAGATGTTCGGCATCTTCCCGCAGAAGATTCTCAACCCCCGGCTGCCCATCTTCCGTGGGTTCGACGATGAGTTTATGATGCCTCACAGCCGCCACACGGAACTGCATCGTGAGGACATCGTCGGCAACCCCGACCTTACGCTCCTCGCCGAGTCGGAGGAGAGTGGCGTGAGCATCGTGATGGCTCGCGGAGGGCGCGAGTTCTTCATCACGGGCCACCTGGAGTATGCCCCCGATACGCTCGACAAGGAATACCTGCGCGACAAGGATATCCGCAAGGATGTAGACATCCCCGTCAACTATTATCGTAACAACAATCCCAAGAACGGGCCTCACGTCACGTGGCGCTCACATGCCAACCTGTTCTATACCAACTGGGTCAACTACTACGTCTATCAGGAAACGCCGTACAACATAGAGGAAATTGTGTGATACGTCCCTTGGAACTGCTGGCTCCGGCCAAGAATCTGGAGTGTGGCCTGGCGGCCATTGACCACGGCGCCGATGCTGTCTACATCGGGGCGCCGCGCTTCGGCGCACGTGCCTCGGCCGGCAACAGCGTCGAGGACATTGCGCGGCTGTGCAGCTATGCCCACCAGTTTCAGGCAAAGGTCTACGCAACGGTCAACACCATCATCTACGATGCTGAGCTGGACGAGGCGCGCCGGCTTATGCAGCAGTTGCAGGAGGGTGGGGTAGATGCCGTGCTGGTGCAGGACCTGTCGCTCCTTGCTTCTCACGCATCGCTTCCGCTCCACGCCAGTACCCAGACCGACAATCGCACGCCTGAAAAGGTGCGCTGGCTCCGCGACTTGGGCTTCGGCCGTGTCGTGCTGGCCCGCGAACTATCCATCGACGAGATACGTGCCGTCCACGAGGCCGTCCCCGATGTCGAGCTGGAGGTCTTCGTCCACGGTGCCCTCTGTGTCAGCTACAGCGGCCAGTGCTATGCCTCGCAGTATTGCTTCAGACGCTCGGCCAACCGTGGCGAGTGTGCCCAGTTCTGCCGTATGCAGTTCGACCTTGTCGATGCCGACGGTCGTGTCGTTGAGCACGACCGCCACCTGCTGTCGCTGAAGGATATGTGCCAGATTGACAACCTTGAAGCGCTGGCCGAAGCGGGTGCCACATCGTTTAAGATAGAAGGTCGGCTGAAGGATGTCGGCTACGTGAAGAACGTCACGGCAGCCTACAGCGAGCGGCTCAACCAACTGGTGCGCCGCCATCCCGACCGCTACCGACGTGCCTCCTTGGGCCATTGCCGCTACACGTTTACGCCCAACTTGCAGAAGACGTTCAATCGCGGCTATACTGACTATTTCGCCCGTGGCCGCCGGCCTGACATCGCCTCCTTCGACACGCCGAAGGCTATGGGCGAGTATGTCGGTGTCGTCAAGGAACTGAGCCGTAACGCTTTCACCGTGGCAGGAACGGCCCGATTTGCCAACGGCGACGGCCTTTGCTTCGTCAACGACGAGCGCCAGTTGGAAGGATTCCGGGTGAATAGGGTAGAGGGGAACCGCCTCTTCCCCCAGCAGATGCCGGCAGGTCTGCATCCGGGGCTGCGGCTTTACCGTAACAGCGACCAGGAGTCAGAGCGATTGCTTGGCAAGCCCAGTGCCGAGCGCAAGATTCCCGTCAAACTGTCTCTGCGGCCTACACCCGACGGCTTCTGCCTCTCATCGGGCAATGCCACTGCAGAAATGGCCATCGGGCATCAGACCGCCGAAAAGCCCCAGCGTGAAAACATCGTCCGCCAGCTCACGAAGCTTGGCAACACGCCCTACGAGTGCTGCGAGGTGGATATCCCTGCCGACTTCGACTTCTTCATCCCCAGCAGTCAGCTTGCCGAGCTCCGCCGCCGGTTGGTGGCAACCCTCTCCTCACATCCCCAAATTGCCCATCCTGCCCATTCAGCCCATCCCTCTCCCTCGCCCCATTATCCACAGCCTCACCTCTACAACGTCGCCAACCGCGAGGCCGCTCGCTTCTATGGCTTCAACCAGCCGACAGCCTACGAGCTGCATCCTGCCCAGGATGCTGTCCTTATGCAGTGTCGCCATTGTCTGCGCTATACATTAGGCTATTGCGCCCGCAACGGCGGCCGACGCCCCACGTGGCACGAGCCTCTCTCGCTCCGTCTCGGCGATGGCCGGACGTTCCGTCTGGAATTTGATTGTCGTAACTGTCAAATGAATGTCTATGCGTAAACTCCTCAGCTTTCTGCTCATGCTGTCGCTGCTGACCTCCTGCTATAACCGGGGGCAGCAGACGCCGGATGCCTGGGACCTTACCCAGAAGCAGTTGGACAGCATCTCCTTCTACACGACCCACCACTATACGCAGGACTATAACTTCCGCGTCCGTGCCGACTCCATGGCCATCATCAAGCAGCTGCCGGCTGAAGCCCTCAGCGATATGCCTGTAGACACCCTGATGGTCTACAAGAAGCAGCACCTTGTCGTGGCTGACATCACAACGGTGCCGGCCGACACGATCGACTCCGTCTGGGTGAAGGTAGCCCGCGACCAGGAGACTTTCGGCTGGATTCACGAGCACGACATGCTGACGGCGGTCTCACCCGACGACCCCATCTCTGAGTTCATTGATTTCTTCTCCGATGCCCATCTCCTGATATTCCTGGGTGTGGTTGTCCTGGTCGGTGCTGTCTTCGTCATACGCAAGCTGAACATCAGGCAGGCGAAGCTCGTCCACTTCAACGACATTCCCTCGTTCTATCCCACGCTGCTCTGCCTGTTGGTGGCTACGGCCGCCATGCTCTACAGCAGCATCCAGCTCTTCGACCCAGAGAAGTGGCGCCACTTCTACTACCATCCGACGCTCAATCCCTACGCCGTGCCGCCTGTCCTCGGCTTTTTCCTCGTCTCACTCTGGGCCATGCTCATCGTGGCCATTGCCGTTTTCGACGATGTGCGCCGGCTGCTGTCGTTTGCCGACGCCCTGCTCTACCTTTTCGGCTTGGGGGCCATCTGTGCCGTTGTCTACATCGTCTTCAGCATCTTCACCTTATATTATATAGGCTATCCGATGTATGTAGCCTATGTCGTCTTCGCCCTCTGGTGCTACTTCCGCCGTCCCCGTCCCCGCTACCAGTGCGGACGCTGCGGGGCGTTGCTCTACGACAAGGGCACCTGTCCTCATTGCGGCGCACTGAACGAGTAAGTGGCGACTGAAAGCATAGTTACGAATAACAGTAAACATCCTACACTTCCTACACTCCCTACACCTGCCCGACTTTTTTAGGTGTAGGAAGTGTAGGAAGTGTAGGATAAAACCTGCGAATGACAACTATATATGCAAGAAAAGGCGGTTTCATCGGGTAAAACAGCCCTCGACGATGGCCTTCAGAGGGTGGAACCGACACCTGAACCGACACCTGAGGTTGGAGGTTGAAGGTTGATGGGCTGAATGGGAAAAGGCGGCGGGTTTTGGAGAAAAGGCGGCGGGTTTTGGAGAAAAGGTGGCGGGTTTTGGAGAAAAGGCGGCGGGTGTTACTCTTTAAAAAAGAAATAAGCTGGAAGCCTTGATAACTTCCAGCTTATTCCTGACAGTTCGTGTTAGTCAATAATCTCGAAACCTGTATAGGGGACAAGAGCCTTGGGGATGCGGATGCCTTCGGGGGTCTGGTTGTTCTCAAGCAGGGCGGCGACGATGCGGGGCAGTGCGAGAGCCGAGCCGTTCAGCGTGTGGCAGAGTTCTGTCTTCTTGGTGTCGCTACGGCGGTAGCGGCACTTCAGACGGTTGGCCTGATAGGTGTCGAAGTTGGATACGCTGGAGACTTCAAGCCAGCGCCCCTGGGCCTCTGAGAAGACTTCAAAGTCGTAGCAGATGGAACTGGTAAACGACTGATCGCCACCGCATAGCAACAGAATGCGGTAGGGAAGCTCGAGCTTCTTCAGCAGTCCTTCGACGTGCTCCAGCATTTCACGGTGGCTCTCCTTGGAGTGCTCAGGCTTGTCGATGCGAACAATCTCAATCTTCGAGAACTCATGCAGTCGGTTCAGGCCGCGGACATCCTTGCCGTAGCTGCCTGCTTCGCGACGGAAGCACTCGGTGTAGGCGCAGTTCTTGATAGGCAGCTGAGCCTCGTCAAGGATGACGTCGCGGTAGATATTCGTAACGGGAACCTCAGCGGTGGGGATGAGGTAGAAGTCGTCGACCTCGCAGTGATACATCTGGCCCTCCTTGTCGGGGAGCTGGCCTGTGCCATAGCCCGATGCGGCGTTGACCACCGTCGGCGGCATGATCTCCGTATAGCCGCTCTTGGCAGCCTCGGCCAGGAAGAAGTTGATGAGTGCGCGCTGTAGCTGAGCACCTTTCCCGATGTAGACAGGGAATCCCGCACCCGTTATCTTGACACCCAGGTCGAAGTCGATGATGTTATATTTCTTTGCCAGCTCCCAGTGGGGCAGGGGGTTGTCGATGCCCAACTTGGGATTGACATCCCAGTTGCCTACGGTGTCGGTAGGCTTACACTCGCGGAGGTTCGACTTCACCACGCGGTTGTCCTCGGCGGCAGCGCCCTCGGGCACTTCGTCGTAGGGAATGTTGGGAATCTGGCAGAGCAGGGTCGTCATCTCCTCCTGTGCCTGACTCATTGTCTCGTCCAGTTGGCGGTTGGTCTCTTTCATGCCGGCCACCTTCTGCTTGACGGCTTCGGCTTCTTCGCGCTTGCCCTCCTTCATGAGTGCGCCAATCTGGGCGGCCATCTTCTTGGCTTCTGACAGGTTCTGATCCAGCTGCTGCTGAGCCTCGCGGCGGCGCTTGTCGATGGCAAGTACTTGTTCTATGGCTTCACGGGCACCTTTGAAGTGCTTCTTTTCGAGACCCTGAATGACACGTTCAGTTTCCTCGCTGATGAGTTTGAGTGTTAACATAAACTGATTTACTATTTACGGAATTACTATTTTCTATTGGTTTGAGGATGCAAAAGTACAAAAAAACGTGCTAACAACAAAGAAAAAGTGTCTGAATTTGCCTTTTTATTATTTTTTTCTTATCTTTGCAGGCAAAACGAAAAAATCTATTAAAATTTGAAACTATGAAATTAACTGGAAGAAGAGAAAGCTCGAACGTGGAAGACCGCCGCGGTATGAGTGCTGGAACGAAGGTCGGTCTTGGCGGTATCGGTGGTATCTTGGTTGCTGCCTTGTTTGCATGGATGAGTGGCGGCGACCCGATGCAGGCTGTTGTGCAGGGGGTTCAGGAGCAGATGTCGCAGCGGACGGAAACCGTTGACGAGCAGAACTTTACAGAGGAAGAGCAGGAGCTGGCCAGCGACTGCAAGAAAATTCTGGCCTCTACCGAGGACGTCTGGTCGGAGGTGTTCAAGCAGATGGGACGTACCTACTCGTCGCCCACGCTGGTGCTGTTTACCAACCAGGTGCAGTCGGCCTGTGGCTCTGCCTCAGCAGCTGTCGGTCCGTTCTACTGCTCAGGCGACCAGAAACTGTATGTTGACCTCTCGTTCTTCACTCAGATGAAGCGCCAACTCGGCGTCGAGGGCAACACCTTTGCCTATGCCTACGTGATTGCACACGAAATAGGCCACCACGTGGAATACCTGACGGGAACACTGGGCAAGGCCCATCAGGCCATGAGCCAGACCGACAAGGTGAGTGCCAACCAGCTTAGCGTGCGTCTGGAGCTGCTGGCCGACTACTACGCCGGCGTGTGGGCACACTACGAGGATGCCATGAATCACTCGATGGAGTACGGCGACCTGGAGAAGGGCTTGGAACTGGCAAAGGCCATCGGCGACGACTGGCTGCAGAAGAAGGCTCAGGGCCGGGCCACGCCCGAGTCGTTCACCCACGGCACCAGCGACCAGCGCAAGCGTTGGCTGCGTCGCGGCTATGAGACGGGTGATATGAACACCTCGACTTTCAGCGTGCAGAACTACAACGACCTGTAAAAGGTTATAAGTTGGTAAGTTTATAAGTTGGTAAGGTTATAAGTTTATAAGTTTATAAGGTTATAGAGTAAAAGAGTATAAAAAGGGTGAGTCTTATTCGTGGTGATAGGGCTCACCTTTTATTATTGTACAGGCGCGATAGACCTGCTCGGTGAAGACGAGACGTATCATCTGATGCGAGAACGTCATTAGCGACAGCGACAGCAGCTCGTTGGCACGCTCATAGACTTCCTTGGAAAAACCGTAAGGTCCGCCGATGACAAACACCAGTCGGCGGGCCGTGCTTCGCTTTTGCTCCAGCCAGCGTGCAAACTCCAGGCTGCGCAGTTGGCGACCGTGCTCGTCGAGCAGCACGACCGTGTCCGACGGCTGCAGCTGCTTGAGTATCAGTTCGCCTTCGGCCGCCTTCTGCTGTTCCTCAGTAAGGCTTTTCGTGTTCTTCAACTCAGGGATGGTCACCAGTTCGAAGGGCATATAGTGGCCGATGCGCCCCACATAGTCGCTGATGCCTGCCTGAAAGTGCTTGTCGGTGGTCTTGCCGACGAGAATCAACAGAGTCTTCATAGTCGCTCTTATTTGATGGTTGCCGTCTCAAGGAATTCTTCCCACTGGGTGCGGTAGCCGTTAAACACATTGATGTCCACTTCGCCGTGAATGCCCGTGACCCTGCCGTTGGGCGACAGCTGCCAGACGGCCAGCCTGACGTCGGGCTTGAATTCGCTGTAGCGCGCTATCCATACCTGGTAGTCGCGCTTCAGGTCGGGAGCCTCGGGCAGGTAGCGGTTGACAAACGTCTGACTGACATAGAGGATAGGCTTCACGCCTGTGCGGCGCTCCACGGCCTGTAGCCACGCCCTGACTTGCTTGAACAGCACCTGCGAGCCGCCCATCGCCGCGACCTGACTGTGGCTGGGCTCGATGTCGAGCACGGGAGGCAGGTCGCCCTGCCGGAAGAGCGTGTTCAGGATGAAATACTGAGCCTGGGCACTGCCCGACGTCTTGCACGAGAAGAAGTGGTAGGCGCCAATGGGAATGCCCTGCTGACGCGCCTTCAGGTAGTCATGAGCGTAGAAGGGGTTGCGGATGCTGGTGCTCTCCGTCGACTTGATGAATATGAACGAGACGGGATAGTCTACCGCTCCCGCCGCGTTCTTCTGGTTGTTGCCCAGGTGGGCTATGCGCAGGCGGTTCCACACGATCGGGAACTTCTTCTTGCCCTTGCCGTGCTGGTAGCGCGAGATGTCGATGCCGTAGATGCGCTCGCTGGTGTAGCTCATGCGCTCGCCCATATATCGGTCAAGCTGCCACTGGCCGACGCGCATATGCCCCACGGAGTCGACCGCAAAGCCAAACCCGTGGCGACGGTCGGCATCCCACTGGCCTTCGTAGTATAGCCCCGCGCCCGTCAGCGAACAACCGTGTCCGTCGGCAAGTCCCTGGGCAAAATCGCCGGAATAGACCTCAGCAGAGTCGAGACGCACGCCCCTGACCAGCGTGTCGGCCTCGTAGTGGGCAAAGGTGATGCGTCCGAGCGTGTCGCGGTCAAGCCCCGTGCCCTCTCTGGGAAAGCCCCGCCATCTGCCGACGTTCAGCAGCTGCAACGGCTCTGAGGGCAGGCGGGTCAGCAGTGTGTCGCCGTTGGTGGCGAAGTTGACAATCATCTCGTAGCCCTCGTCCTGCACATTGTGGCGGTCGAGGTAGTATTTCAGCTCCTCGTGCAGGGTGGCGGCAGAGAGAGCCACCGCCACAATGGCGAATAACAGGACGGTCAGTTGTTTCATATCTGCTGCAAAGTTACGAAGAAAAACCGAAAATTGCTCTTTTACATGAAATATTTCTCCCAAAGGAGTGATTTTCTCAGATTTTATTTGTACCTTTGCCATGTCATCCGGATTATTTTGCTTGTCTTGAAATGCAGCACTAAGGTAAGTAAGAAATCTGACATGGCAAATAAACAAAAACTAAAATAGGTTGCTGCGGAATTTAAGTAGAAGAAAAATGAAAAAGATGATGAATTGGATGATGGCCGCCACCCTTGTTGGCTGCCTCTTTGTATGGACGTCATGTTCAAACGATGATGATGCGGTGACGCCGCAGCCACGCCCTGAAACAGAGTTCGCCGCATTGCTTAAAACGCTGGACTGGGGCAACGACACATGCTTTGTCTATGGGCACAAGACGCCCGA
Organism: uncultured Prevotella sp.; assembly: GCA_905235325.1. GTDB lineage: Bacteria > Bacteroidota > Bacteroidia > Bacteroidales > Bacteroidaceae > Prevotella. The sequence goes on from CAJOLE010000052.1 coordinate 13,693, forward strand.
CGTGGATGCCGTAGCTTCGGCATTGACGTATGCCAGGCTGATGCAGCTGATGGGCTACAACTGCAAGGCAAAGGTGTCGAGTGCGATAAACCGCGAGACAGACTATATCGCCAGTGTGTTCGGCTTTGCCCTGCCTGAACTGAAGTCCAGCGTGGAGCCGCAGACGCGGCTTATCCTGACGGACCACTCCGAGTATGCCCAGTGTGTGGACGGAGCAAGGGAGGCAGTCGTCTTGCAGAAGATAGACCACCATATAGAGGGCGATATTGCGGACAGCGGCGTTGCCTTCGTGCGTCGCGAAATGATAGGCGCCACCACCACCATCATCTACGAGATGTTTAAGGAGCAGGGAGTCGCCATCGACGACGAGACCGCCCGTGTCATGCTGGCCGGCATCATCAGCGACACGCGCAACCTGTCGAAGAGCGCCACTTGCGCCATTGATACGTTGGCATTGACGGCCCTGGCCGCCCAGTTGAACATCAGCGCAGACTCCATCGCCCGTCTGAACCGAGGCATGGTGGAAGCCGCCAGCGACTACACGGGCATGACCGATGCCGATATTTTCCTCTCCGACTATAAGGAGTACGACATCAGCGGCCGCAGCATTGGCATCGGCTGTCTGTTAAGCAAACAGGCAGAGACGGAGAACTTCATCAATCGGATGTTGGCCGTCATGCCCGAGCTGGCTGAGCAGCGGGGGCGGCAGATTATGTTGTGCATGATAGACGAGCAGATAGAAAACACTGGGGATGACCGCGATGTGAATCCCTATCTGAGTGGCGATATGTATATCGTCTATTACGGCGAAGAGGCCAAGGCTTTGGTCGAGGCCATCTTAGGACCGTCGCTGCGCGAAGGTGTCGGCTACACCTCTCAGGGAATGTCGCGCAAGAAGTTAGTGTCTCTCATCACCGATCTGCTGAATCAGTAGGGCCATTCGCCACGATGCCACCCAGCATCCGGTTTGGTAACTTATTCTTTAACGGGAAAATGAAACAACTATCCATACGCACGGCAGGCTTCACGGATTCCGTCATCCGTCGCATGACCCGCATTTCGAATCAGTACGGAGCCATCAATCTCTCGCAGGGATTTCCCGACTTTGACCCTCCGAAGGAGATTACGGACCGTCTGGCAGAGATTGCCCCTCATGGCCCGCACCAGTATGCGATTACTTGGGGGGCGCAGAATTTCCGTGAGGCTTTGGCCAGGAAGCAGAGCCACTTCACAGGTCTGGACATTGATGCCGACAGGAACATCGTCGTCACCTGTGGCTCTACGGAGGCAATGATGGCGGCGATGATGACCGTGGTGAACCCAGGCGACAAGGTGGCCATCTTCTCGCCGTTCTACGAGAACTATACGGCCGACACGATCCTGACAGGTGCAGAGCCGATATACATCCCGCTCGTGCCGCCATCGTATGAGTTCGATGCCAACCTGATAGAAGACGCTTTCAGGAATGGTGCCAAAGCCTTGGTGCTCTGCAATCCCTCGAATCCGTGCGGCAAGGTGTTCACCCGCGAGGAACTTCAGACGATAGCAGATATTGTCATCAGGTACGACGGCTACGTGGTAACGGACGAGGTATATGAGCACATCGTCTATGCCCCTCACCGGCACGTCTATATCTCAGCGTTGCCCGGTATGTGGGAACGTACCGTTTCGTGCAGTTCGCTCTCCAAGAC
>CAJOLE010000053.1 GCA_905235325.1 uncultured Prevotella sp.
TTCTTTGTGTAGGCAAATTGGTTTAGTGTAGGCAAGGGCCTGTAGAACGCCATAAAATCGTCGTTTTTAGCTTCTCAATCCACGTTTTGAAGCGCTGACACACACAGAGCGAATCGGCATCGAGCAACTGAGCGAATCGGCATCGAGCACTTTCCAGACTTTTCCACAGGCTGGAATATTTATTCCACAGGCTGGAACAAACGTTCCAGCCTGTGGAAACGAGCCGGAACGGCGGAGTTGGTCGTTTGGTCGTTTGGTCGTTTGGGGAGTTGGTCGTTTGGTCGTTTGGTCGTTGTGGTGGAGTGGAGAAGACGAAGCCGACGGTTAGTGTAGGCAGTTGCCTACACTAAAACAATTTGCCTACACAAAGAAAACCGTTGACAGCCTGTCAGTTACGGCCAAGTGTAGGCAGTGTAGGCACTTTAAACTTTTTTACACCTGCGCCCATGCGCGCGTACACTATTATAATGGCCGACAATCCGGCTGCTGTTGTTTGCAGGTGCCTCGCCAGTGGTAGCTGCCGGTGAGGCACCCGCGTACCAATGCAAAGAAAAACCTTTGCTAAGTAATGATTTCCTAAAGTCTAAAAGCTTCTTAGTGAAACATTTTTTCTCCGAATCGCTTGGCAGTTCGGATTATTTGTCTTAACTTTGCATCGTGCAATAAATTCATCAACAAATGAGTAAGTTCATTAACCCTTTCACCGATATAGGTTTCAAGCGGATCTTCGGGCAGGAAATTTCCAAGCCCGTGCTGATTACCTTCCTGAATGCCTTGCTGGCTGACGAACGGAATATCATCGACGTTCAGTTCTTAGACAAGGAGCAGCCGGGAGAGGCGGCTGACGACCGCTCGCTCATCTATGATGTCTATTGCAAGTTGGATAGCGGCGAACATATCATCGTTGAGATGCAGAACAAGAGTCAGCCGTTCTTCAAGAACCGAAGCGTCTACTATATTTCGCGTTCCATCTCCCGTCAGGGTGAGCCCGGTGCCGGCTGGCGCTATGACGTGAAGGCCGTCTATATGATTTCTTTGCTGAACTTCAAGCGCGACGACATCTCATCGGAGTTCCGCACCGACGTAGCACTGATGGACATGAAGCACAAGTCGTTGTTCAGCGACAAGATGCGCCTCATCTATTTGCAGTTGCCTTATTTCACGAAGGAACTGGATGATTGTAAGACATTGTTTGACAAACTAATTTACGTATTGAAGCATATGGACGTATTACAAAGAATGCCCTGGCTGGCCCAGGATGCCGTATTCCAGAAACTGGCCAGCATAGCTGATGTCGCCTCATTGAGCAAAAAGGATCGGGAGACTTACGACGAGAACCTTCGCAAGTACCGTGACACGATAGCTGTCATGGAAGGCCAGTACTTGGAGGGTTTGGAGAAAGGCATGGAGAAAGGCATGGAGAAAGGCTTGGCCAAAGGGCGTGCTGAGGAGCGGCTTGCCAATGCAAGGAGCCTGATTGCCAACGGCATTCCTTTAGATGTAATAGCCAAGAGCCTTGAACTATCGGCTGAGGAGATAGAACAATTATCTGTGAAATAGTAGAACGATACAGGGCTTCGTGGCTTCGAGGCACGAGAAACCATGAAGTCCCGTATCGTTATTAAAAATATCATAAAAAACGGGACCGACGCTTGGATTCTCGATTTTTTTTTGTACCTTTGCTCACAAACTACGACAATTACTTAATAACCCCTAAAACAATTAACACTTATGAAAGACTTACAGATGTACATCAACGGCCAGTTCTGCGAGAGCTCGAACGGCCAATGGATTAACGTATTGAATCCCTCGACCGAGGAAGTGATTTCACGCCAGCCCGAAGGAACCATCGACGACGTGAACCGCGCTCTCGACGCAGCACGCGCAGCCCAGAAGGCATGGGCCAAGACACCCGCCATCGAGCGTGCCCAGTACCTGCTGAAGTTTGCCGAAGGCATCAAGAAGCGCGAGAACGAATTTACGGAAATCATCATGCGTGAGCAAGGCAAGACCCGCTCATGGGCTTCAATCGAGGTTGGTGCCACCATTGCCTACTTTGAGTATATGGCCACCTTTGCCCGCCACATCGAGGGCGAGATTATTCCCAGTGACCGCCCCAACGAGACCATCCTGCTGACCAAGAAGCCCATCGGCGTGGTGGCCGGCATCCTGCCCTGGAACTTCCCCTTCTTCCTTATTGCCCGCAAGGCCGGCGCAGCACTGATTGCAGGCTGCACCATCGTCATCAAGCCCTCGCAGCTGACACCCGAGAACTGCACGGAGTTTGCCAAGGTCGTCGCCGAGGCCGGACTGCCCGCAGGCGTCATCAACATCGTCACTGGTAAAGGCTCGGTCATCGGCAACGAGATGGCCGGCAGCCCGAAGATTGACATTGTATCGGTCACGGGGTCAGTCGCCGCCGGCGAGAGCATCATGGCTGCCGCCTCGAAGAACATCACGAAGGTGAGCCTGGAGCTGGGCGGCAAGGCTCCCGCCATCGTCATGAAGGATGCCGACCTGGAGCGCGCTGCACAATGGATTGTCGACAGCCGCATCGGCAACAACGGCCAGATCTGCAACAACGCCGAGCGCGTCTACGTGCAGAAGGAGGTGAAGGCCGAGTTCACCAAGATTCTCGTTGAAAAGATGAAGGCCGTGAAGGTGGGCGACCCCTGCGCCGACGAGAGCGTCGACATGGGTCCGCTGGTTGAGCAGCGCGCCCTTGAGAGCGTCACTGAGAAGGTGGAGCGCGCCATCAAGCAGGGTGCCAAGCTGCTCTGCGGCGGCCATCGCGTGGGCGAGAAGGGCTACTTCTACGCCGCTACGGTGCTCGACGACTGCCGTCAGGACATGGACATCATCCACGAGGAGACCTTCGGTCCCGTCATTCCGCTGGTTGAGTTCGCCGACATCGACGAGGCTATCCGGATGGCCAACGACTGCGAGTACGGCTTGGCCAGTTCAATCTTCACCAAGGACCTGAACGTCGCCGTGAAGGCCTGCCGCGAGCTGGAGTTCGGTGAGACCTATATCAACCGCGAGCACTTCGAGGCCATTCAGGGATTCCACGCCGGCGTGAAGAAGTCGGGCATCGGCGGTGCCGACGGCAAGCACGGTGTCGAGGAGTATCTGGTCACCCACGTGACGTATCTCGACACCTACGAGGACATGTAGTAGATACGGGAATGAAAGACGAAAACCAAGACGAAAACCAAAACGTTGCCGTTTTGGTTTTCGTCTTGGTTTTCGTCTTGGTCTCAGAATTCCTGCAGCTGGCCCTTTGAGAGCTTGGTCATGGTGTTGGCCACAGTGTCGCGACCCTCGTAGACGATGCGGATCATGGCCATGTCGCGGATGAAGTCGACGGCGCCGACATCGACCTTACGGATTTTCACGCCGAGACGTTTCTCGAGGTCGGCCTTCAGTTCGTCGCGGCGTTCGGGCACGATAAGTTCCATGCGGTCGTATTGTATGAGCTTCGAGGGTAAGGTCTTCATGTAGAGCTCGCAGAACCAGACGGCCACGAGAACGATGAGGTTGGTGATGAGCAACTCCAGCACGGGCACGCCCTCGGCTATGGCGTTGACGACGGCCAGCGCGATGATGATGAAGAGATAGGTCATCTCGCGCACGGGCATGGCGTCCGTGCGGTAGCGCATGATGGAGAAGATACCGAAGAGTCCGATACCGATACCCATCGAGGTCTTGCCCTTCATGTCCTCGAGCACGAATATCATGAAGAAGACGATGAAGAAGATGGCAATCGAGATGAGCATGAAGGTAAAGCAGAAGTCGCGCCGCTTGCTCTTCTTGTAGTAGAGCCGGATGACGATAAACCAGGTGACGATGATGCTGATGATGAGTCGTACCAGCATCGAAAGGAAACTCGGTGATAGAGTCAGGAAGTCTGTCATAATTACTTTTATTGTTTTAGATGTTTAACATTCGCTTGATGTAATGGAGCTTGGGCTTGAGGCGGTTGACGTGCAGCTGGTCGTTGGTAAGTGCCGATCCGATGACGTACTTAGAGAATCCGTGAGGCTTAATGCGGAGCTGGCGCAGCATACCGAGTATGGGCGAGGGCACCAGTCCGTCGCGCTTGAGCTCGATGATGACGACGTCGCCCATCTGCCAATAGTGGTCGGTGGTGATGTTGTGGAAACTGAGGTTAGTGTCGATGGTCAGCCGCTCGGTCTTGCCCTTGTTGACGAGGGTGATGCGTTCGAAGCGGTTCTCAAGCTGTCGACTGAGGGTCTGCACGCTGTAGCGCAGGTTGTCGCTAAGGAAGTCGGCAAACCTGTCATCGAGTATTGAGAAGTCAGCATTGTCATCGGGGTTGAAGTCGTCGAGGGTGACGCGCTTCTTCTTGGTGCGCCCCTTGTTGTTCTTGGTTTTCACCTCGAGGAAGTTCAGGTGTGAGTCGACGTATGAGCGCACTCGGAGCTTCTGGCGGTTGGTATGGCCGGTCTCGTGTACGGTAAACATTTTGCAGTCTGGCGTGTCGAAGTAGACGGTATAGTAGTCGGCCATGCGCCGCCCGTCAATTTCCTGAGCGTAGTAGTCGCCCGCCGCCATCTGCAGCAGCCGCTCGAGCATGGGGCGGGTAGTGACGAACTTCGTGTCGGTACGGTTCATCAGCCTTATTCCGCTCATCTCGTCGAGCGTGATAGGGTCGAACTGTCTGAGAATATCTTCCATCAATAAGTATAGCCTTTGGTTTTCGCTGCAAAGGTAGTGATTTTTATTGTTTGCGCAAAAGAAAATCGGCAAAAAGCAGATTTCTTTAAGCAAAAAGCATCAAACTACGCCCTTACTTCAGTTTCGGCTTCAGCTCGTCGGGGGAATCGTTGGTAAACATATTCACAGGCGGTGACTGCCGGGTGAAGAAGTGGCCGACCTGCTCGGGGGTGAGCGTGAGCGTGGGTTTGAAGTCGGCACTCTGCATATAGCCGAGGATAGCCTGACGCATCTGGCGGGCCACGTGGCGGCTGTCCAGACGGCTGCTGATGTCCATCGTCGTCATCAGCAGGCAGCCCTTCCCCACCCTGGCCTCGACGAGCATACCGAGCTTGCGCGAGACGTGCCATGTGTCGATAGGCTGGATGGGCGGCTGGTAGTCGGCAGGCAGCTCCATGAGGTTCATCACCTGCGCCTTGTTCAGCAGTTCCCACCAGTTGAGGTTCGCCCACGAGTCGGTAGGGAAGTCATGCTTGAAGAGCGGGTGGTCTTTGTCGATGTAGGCACCGGTGGTGTGGGGAGGCCGCATCTTGAACCACGAGGTATTCCAGAACACGGGCAGGTAGTGCTGCACCACGTCGCTGCCGAGCGTCACCTGTCCGGCGGCCTCAAGCAGCACCTTCTTCCCCTGGTTCAGCTGTCGGAGGGCTTCCTGATAGTCGCGTGTCACAACGACCGCTCCGGCTGACGGAGCTGGTTCGCCCGTACTGTCTGGCTCGGGATATACCCAGAAGTCCCATTGATTCTTGAAGTCCTTCGAGAACAGCACCTGGAGCGTCAGCTTGGCCGGGGCGGGCATGTCGCTAAGGGGCATTTCGACGATGCCTACCGACTGGTTCTTGCCCATGGGCAGCTCGTTGGAGAACAACACGCCGCTCTTCAGGATAAGACCGTCATCGTTCATAATATGATAGTAGGCTTTCACTTGGGTTACCCTCGTCTTGTAGGCATTATAGACATCGACGGGAACGCGCAGGGTGTCGCTCTTGGTATAGACGAACTTCGGGAACCGGGCCAGGGCAACAAAATAGTTGCAGAACTTGCGCCAGTCTTCGGCGGTCACATAGCCCTTCTCGCGCCAATGAACGTTAAGCGGCCCGACGAGTGCCGTTCCCTGTCCGCTATAGTCGTTGAGTCCCAGCAGCTGGAATCCGGCATAGTCCTTCGTGCGCAGGTTGCGCTCTATCTCATACTTATAGCAAAGCGTCTGCAGCTTTCCGCTGGCCATGAGAAACTTCTCGGCCATCGGCTCCATACCACCCGAGCGCAGCAGGTCGCGGAATATCTCGAAGTTTCCCGGCTTATAGGCACCCGTGAATTGCGGAATCTCCTTGAAGTCGGGGAAGGCGCACCATTGGCCTTGCTCGTGAGCGATGACAGGTGTCTGGTTGGGCTCCGCCGCCTTGTAGTTACGCGGAAACTCGATGCCGCTCAGGTAGTCGTCGGCGCTTGAGGGTGCATGGTCGTCCCAGTCGAGGCCGCGGGCACCGCCCTTGACGTGATACTCCGAGCCGTCGTCCCAGGCCCATCCGCCGCCGACGGAGGCTCCGCAGTAAAGCTTCGAGGGGTCGTACTCCTTCATCTGGCGCACCCAGTCGTTGCAGTAGCTGACCCAGTCGCCGGCAGGCTCATTGCCCGCCGCCATCATCACGAACGAGGGGTGATGGCCATACTCGTCGATAATGCGCTTCGACTCTTCAAGCAGGTACTTGTCAATATTCTGCCCCTGGCCCAGGCGAACGCCATGATTGGGCCACGACGGTCCCTCGGGCTGCAGGTAGATGCCTATGCGGTCGGCGGCGGCGAAGGCAGCCTCCGGGGGGCAGTAGGAGTGGAAGCGCACGTGGTTGAGTCCGTAATTCTTGATTTTCCGAAACACCTCCATCCACGTCTCCTCGTCGGTAGGCGGAAAGCCCGTCTCAGGGAAGCAGCAGTTCTCAACCGTTCCGCGCAAGAAGAGCGGACGGTTGTTGATATACAGCTGTCGCCCGCGAATGCTCATGTCGCGCAGTCCGAAGGTGGTGGTGTACTCATCATCGCCGACCATGAGAGTCAGCTGGTAGAGGTTCGGCGTGAACTCATCCCAGAGCAGCAGTTCGTCTGTCAGGTTGAATTCCAGCTTCACCGTACTTTGTAATATCTCGCACGCGGTCTCATTGACAAGCTCATACTCCTGGGCATTGCCTTTGACCGCTAAGGGCCGTATGTAGCCGCGGGCATAGAAATCTTTGTCAAAGCGTTGCAGATGATGACGGTCGAGCTTCAGCTCAACGGTGACTTTCCTCTTCTTCTGGTCGGTCAGGATCTTGACGTGATCAATACCCAGGTATTTCCATTGCGCCTGCAGCTCGATGCGCCCCACGATGCCGTTCCAGTTGCCCTGTGTCTGGTCGGTAACGGAATGGGAGTCCTGGCCCACGCAGACGTTCTCGATGCCGTTATAGACGCGGATGGCAATCTCGTTGGTCTTGCCCGGATAGATGTACTTGGTAATGTTGTAGCGGTGAGGCGTCGAAAGCGACATCTGCTGCCCCACCTCGTTGCCGTTGACGTAGACCTTGGTCTCGATGTGCGCCCGCTCTAAGTAGAGCGTCACGCGGCGGTCTTTCCAGTTGGCGGGTATGTAAACTTTCTTGCAATACCAGGCCGGCCCAACGTAGTGTCGCTCTGGCGTCAGGAAGAAGGGGAACTTCATCTGCCCCTCCTGCCGATACTTCTCCATAAAGGGGTTGAAGTAGTAGCTGGAGTCGTAGAGCGAGCCCGTCCACGGGGTCTTGACCGACACGGGGTTACCCTTGCCGTTGGTCAGCATCGAGCCGGGCAGCACTACATAGTCGTCGAACGTTGCCCTGCGGTAGTCAAAGTTGCGTCCGGTCTCCACCTTGAAGTTCCACGGGCCAGAGAGGTCGATAATCTCCTGCGCCACAACATGGCAGGACAGGAGCACGGCCAATACGGAAGTAATTATTCTCTGCGGTCTCATTGTCAATATTATCATGTCCAGGGCTACCGCTTCGAGCGAGTTATCATCGTGCGGAGCTTGTTGTTAAACTTATCGGCCTCAAGCAGCTGACTGATAGTCATGTGCATCCGATACTGCCAGCGGTTGTAGGGGTCGCTGGGCACGTTGATGCGCTCCTCGCGGGGATTCTTGCGCCGCAGTTCGGAGTCCATCGCCAGCCAGTCCTGCAGCGACAGCAGACAGAGCATCGACGGGCAATACAGGTGGCGTGCTATGATTTCCTCGGCCAGGTGGGCAGGCAGGTGCTCGGAGGCACGGCCCTGCTTCTGCAGCATGGTCACGTAGTAGCGCTGTGTACGCTCGGGACTCTCCTCCCACCACAGCCGCAGTGTCGGCATATCGTGGGTCGAGAAGCTGGCTACCGAACGGTAGGGATAGCCGTCGAGGTGGCCGAACTCAAAGCCGTCCTGCTTGGGCATGGTCTGTATCTCGAGCGACAGGATGCGCAGGCTGTCGAGCACGGGTTCCACACAGTCGGGCAACATACCCAGGTCTTCGGCGCAGATGAGCATACGGCAGTCGTCGAGCGTGTCCTCCAGCCTGCGGATGGCTCCGCTGCCCCAGAACAAGCCGTGGCGCTGGTAGAAGTAGTTGTTGTAAATGCGCATATAGGCATCCTTTTCGTCGCTGCCAAGGGCTTCGAACACAGGCTCTTTGTAGGCGGCTATGCGGGGATGGTACATCTCGGCGTGCCTTGGGTCTTCGACGAACAGCACGTTGCTGATCAGGCGGTAGAGCCCCTCACGTATCCAGAGGCTGTTCTCGTCGCCGCGGCCCTCGAAGTGGCGCTCCACCTTGCGCTGGGTGTCGTAGTCGGCCTTGAGGTCGTAAAGTCCGTATGCCTTGGGAATGAGGAACGTGTCGCGCACGTACTGGGCGTGCATACCGAAGAGGCGCTCCAGCACGCGGTCGTTGATAAACGGACGGGTAAACAGCTCGCGCCGGAACGACAGTCCGGAAAACTCAATCTCACCCGCCGTCAGCGGCAGCGCTGGCGAGAAGTGGCCTAACTGGGCGTAGACGGCCTCGACGGGAATCTCCCAGATACGGAAATAGCCGAGGATGTGGTCAATACGGACGGCATCGAAATACTGTTCCATCCAACGGTAGCGTCGGCGGAACCACTCGACGAGCCGGTCATTGTCCCAGTTGTAGGTGGGGAATCCCCAGTTTTGTCCCAAGGGCGAGAAGGTGTCGGGGGGAGCCCCCGTCTGGCTGTCCATGTTGAAGAGCTCCTTCTGCGTCTGCGTCTCCACGCTGTGGCGGTTGACGCCGATGGGCACGTCGCCCTTCAGGACGACCCCCCTCGTGCGGGCATAGTCAGCTGCAGCCTTCAGCTGCAGGTGCAGGTTATACTGTATGTAGTATTGCAGTTCGTCGTTTCCCAGCCACTTGGCGTAGGGCTTCAGCCACCACTCATTGTCGGCAAGCCAGGCTTTGAACTCCTTTGAAGCCAGCACCTGTCCTCCCCTGTCGGCAAAGACGGCGGCCACGTACTCCATCTTCACGCGATGTACGGCCTCATAGTCGCTATGCGGCAGGGCGTTCAGCTCGCGCTGCTGGCGACGGTAGGCTGTCATGCGGCTTCGGTCAGTCAGTTCGCCCAGCTGCTCCAGGTTCAGGTAGTGGGGATGCAGGGCGAAGCACGAGGTGATGTTATAGGGATAGGAGTCGTGCCAGTAGCCGTCGGTAGTCGTATCGTTGACGGGCAGCAGCTGGATGACCTTCATACCCGTACAGACGGCCCAGTCGACCATCTGGCGCAGGTCGCCGAAGTCGCCCACGCCGCACGAGTTCTCGCTGCGCAGGGCAAAGACGGGGACGACGACGCCGGCCGCCCGCCATGTCTTCTCGCGCATCCGCAGCACGCCGCCATAGAGGACGCGCACCTCGCCGTCGGTCAGTTCGTCGGCTATCACGCGGTTGTCGCCGTCCTCCCATGCCAGCAGTTCGTGGGTCTTGTCGTCGACAACCACATACTTATACTCTATGGGCAGCCCGACGGCATCGGCATTGACTGACAGAATCCAGTCGTGCTGGCCGATGTACTCCATGCGCAGGTAGCGCGCCGGGCTCCAGCCGCCCGTCATGGGATGGCTGCCCAGGAGGGCTGCCGACTGCCCCTTCTGCAGCTGGGGTGCCGAGATGCGGAAGACGACCGTGCGGCGGTAAAGGGGAAGGCGGCGCGCCTCGACCTGCTCGCCAAGCGGGGCGTGGACGGTCGTCAGATAGGCGTTGGTGTAAAGATGGGCACAGAGAGGGCGGTCGCGCCACTCGTCGCAGAAGGCGTAGTTCTTCGAGGCGTCAAACCAGTAGAGTCGCGGCACCTGCATCCACTCCCGACGGATCACGCGCCCCTCGCCGTCCTCCACCTGGTAGGAGTAAGAGATAGCGTTGACGGCCCGCAGGCGGCTCATGGTGGCGGCCGTCTCGAGCGTCCACGTCTGTCCGTCCTGAGTGTCCATCTGCAGGTTGTGCCTGTGCTGCTTGCCGTCATGGCTATGGTAGTCGAGCACGAGGTGGATGCTTTCGCCCCATTGGGTATTATAACGTATGGTGAATTTCAGTTTCATCTTTATTTCTCGACAAGTATGCGGGCATCGACAGCCGTCACGTCGTCGGCATCGGCCAAGAGCGGGTTGATGTCCATTTCCTTGATTTCAGTAGCAAAGCGCAGCAGTGTCGACAGGCGGACGATAATTTCGGCATACTTGCGCTCGTTGATGCCTTTCTGGCCGCGCGTTCCTTTCAGAATCTTATAGGCCCGGAGCGAGCGGATCATGGAGTAGGCTTCCTCAAAGCTGAGCGGAGCCAGTCCCGACGACACGTCGCGCAGCACCTCGACGAAGATGCCGCCCAGGCCGCAGAGCACCACGTGGCCAAAGCGCTCCTCGTACTTGGCACCGATGAACAGCTCCGTGCCCTTGATCATCTTCTGCACCATCACCGCCGTTGCATCAGGAATCTGCATCATGCGCTCGTACTCGGCAGCAAGCACTTCCTTCGAACGGATGTTCAGGGCCACGCCGCCTACATCGCTCTTATGGACCGGCCCTACGACCTTGGCCACCACCGGGAAGCCGCACTCGCCGGCAAACCTGACGACCGCCTCCTTCTGGTCGCTCACGAACTCGGGCACCGTGGGAATGCCGGCAGCCGAGAGCAAGTCGTGGACGAGGCTTGGCGGAATGTAGCCGTTCTCCCCTATCCCATCGATGATGCGCCGTATGCGGGGCACGTCGACACCGTTCACCACGACGCTCTGGTCGGCGGGCTCCGGCGTCTTCATCACCTGCGTCAGGGCGGTGGCCAGCGTCACCTCGTCGCTGAAGTTCACGTGGCCGCGCTTCAGGAACTCCTGCACCTCCGGGCCGGCCGTGCTGACGCTGGGCAGGATGGGGAATATCGGCTTGCGGCTCTCGCGTATCTTCTTGTCGAGCACGTCGTAGACCTCGAAAATCTTCATCAGGCCCGGCGTACCGAAGATGACCATGATGGCATCAATCTCGGGAAACTGCCGCTCGCAATAGTCAATGGCCAGCGCCAGCTGCTCGGCACCGCCGGTAGCCAGGATGTCGATGGGGTTGCCTACGCTGCTGCCAGGCAGCAGCTTCGACTTCAGCTCGTCGGCCGCAGGCCCCGTCAGCGGCGGAACATTCATGCCGCCCTTCGACAGGGCATCGGTCAGCATCACGCCGGGGCCTCCGGCATGGGTGACGATGGCGAAGTTGATGGGGTTCTCGCGGCTGCGGCGCAGGGGCTGCGGCAGACTCAGGATGCAGCCGACGGTGGTCAGCTCCTCACGCGAGAAGCAGCGCACGATGCCGGCCTTGCGGAACAAGGCCTCGACAGCCGCGTCGCTCGAGGCGATGGCTCCCGTATGGCTCGACGCCGCGCGGCTGCCGTTCTCCGACGAGCCTGCCTTGATGGCGGCGATGCGACAGCCCTTGCGTATGAGCGAGGTGGCGTGGTACAGCATCTTGTCGGGGTCGGCAATATTCTCAATGTAGAGCAGCTTCACCAGCGGGTCGTGCTCGGGGTCGAAGTGCTCGTCCATATACTCCAGCACGCTCTCGATGCCAATCTGCCGGCCGTTGCCTACCGACCACACGCTATTGAAGGCCAGCCCCTTTGTCACGGCACTCTCAAGAATGAACACGGCCGTCGCGCCGCTGCCCGATATGAAGTCGACGCCCTTCGGCGTGAGCCGCGGAATGGGCTTGGTGAATACCGAGTGATGCCACCGCGTCAGCAGTCCGATGCAGTTCGGGCCTATCAGCGCGCAGCCATATTCCCTGCACGTGTCTAATATCTGCTGCTCGAGCTGGGCTCCCTCGGGCGTCTCCTCGCTGAAGCCCGCAGATATAATAATGAACGCGCGCACACGTTTGTCGGCTGCCAGCACCCTGACGTAGTCGGGACAGAAGCGGGCGGCCACAACCAGGATGGCCAGGTCAGTAGGCGGCAGTTCGCCGACGTCGTGGAACGCCTTGATGCCCTGCACCTCGTCCTCCTTGGGGTTGACCACCCGGAGCGTGCCTTCGTAGCCGCCGCTCAGCAAGTTGCGTACCACGGCACCGCCCGGCTTATGCACATTGTTACTGCCGCCAATGACGACAATACTCTCTGGTTGCAGTAATTCCCTGTTAATCATTTTTTCTTGTTCGTTGTCACCTTATCCGTCTGAAGATACGCCGCAAAGTTACTACTTTTTTTGGCAAAAGGAGAAAATTATCCGATTTTTTTTCTTCCGAGCGAAGAGAAATTACCATATACATTCAGAACGGTAAACATTTTCCACGAAGAAAGATTGCAAATTTCCGTCAAAGTAACGAAAAAAACTTGATACGTGTAACTTTTAAGGCCAATTTCTTGGCAGAATGAAAGAAAAGTTGTACTTTTGCACGCAAGGGAAACAAGTATTACTTATAACCAACAGAGAAAACAGAAAAATGATTTGGAATCCAAACAAAGAGTGCATGAGCCGCGACGAGATGAGCGCGCTCCAAGGCAAGCGCCTGCACAAAATCGTGGAGTACGTCTACCACAACGTTCCCTTCTATCGTAACAAACTGCAAGAGCTGGACATCCGCCCCGACGACATCCAGACCATCGAGGACATCACGAAGCTGCCCTTCACCACCAAGAAGGACCTGCGCGACAACTACCCCTTCGGTCTGCAGGCCGCACCGCAGAGTGAGATCATCCGCGTCCACGCCTCCAGCGGCACCACGGGCAACCCCACCATCGTGGGCTACACGCGCAAGGACATCGGCGTCTGGAGCGAGTGCATGGCACGCTGCCTCACGGCCTACGGCATCACCCGCGACGACACCTTCTCGGTGGCCTACGGCTACGGCCTGTTCACCGGCGGACTGGGCGCCCACTACGGCGTGGAGCACCTCGGCGCAGCCGTCATCCCCGCCGGCACGGGCAACACCGAGAAGCACCTGAAGCTCATCCGCGACCTCGGCATCACGGGCATCGCCTGCACACCGTCATACGCCCTCTACCTGGCCGAGACGATGGAGAAGATAGGCATCACGAAGGACCAGATCAAGCTGCGCGTGGGAGCCTTCGGCGCCGAGCCGTGGACGGAGAGTATGCGCAAGGAGATTGAGGAGCGCCTCGGGCTGAAGGGCTACAACCTCTACGGCCTGTCGGAAATCATGGGTCCGTCGGTGAGCTACGAGTGCCAGATGCAGCACGGCTCGCACATCTGCGAGGACCACTTCTACCCCGAAATCATCAACCCCACGACGCTGGAGCCGCTGCCCGCCGGGCAGACCGGCGAGCTGGTGTTCACCACGCTGACCAAGGAGGGTATGCCCGTCATCCGCTACCGCACGCGCGACCTCTGCTCGCTGCTCACCGGCACGTGCGACTGCGGCCGCACCGCCGTCCGCATGGGCCGCATCGAGGGCCGCTCTGACGATATGCTCATCATCCGCGGCATCAACGTCTTCCCGTCGCAGGTTGAGAGCGTCGTGCTCTCGATGCCGGAGTTCGCACCGCACTACCTGCTCATCGTCGACCGCGTGAACAATCTCGACACGCTGCAGGTCCAGGTGGAGCTCCGCCAGGAGTACTTCACCGGCACGTTCGACACGCCGGCCGCCATCGACACCCTGGAGAAGAAGCTGGCACAGAAGCTGAAGAGCGTGCTCAGCATCTCGGCCAAGGTGCAACTGAAGGCTCCCGGCACCATCGAGCGCTCGCAGGGTAAGAGTGCCCACGTCATCGACAAACGTAAATTATAAATAAAATGACAAACAATTCACCTTACTTTAATCCTGAACTTGAAACACTCAGCCGCGACCAGCTGGAGAAGCTCCAGCTGGAACGGCTGAAGAAAACTATCGAGCACTGTCTGACCAACGAGTTTTACCAGAAGAAATTCAAGGAGGCCGGCATCACGGCCGACGACATACAGACGCTTGCCGACGTGCGCAAGCTGCCCTTCACGACGAAGGGCGACCTGCGCGACAACTACCCCTTCGGAATGTCATGCGTGCCCCTGCGCGACTGCGTGCGCCTGCACTCATCGTCGGGAACGACCGGCACCCCCACCGTCATCCTGCACACGCAGAAGGACCTCGACGAGTGGGC
Organism: uncultured Prevotella sp.; assembly: GCA_905235325.1. GTDB lineage: Bacteria > Bacteroidota > Bacteroidia > Bacteroidales > Bacteroidaceae > Prevotella. Next base: position 14,369 of record CAJOLE010000053.1, read on the forward strand.
CAACCAGGTGGCCCGCAACCTCTGGATGGTCGGCCTCAGGCCCGACGACGTGTTCCAGAACTCCTCCGGCTACGGTATGTTCACCGGCGGACTGGGATTCCAGTACGGCGCCGAGCGCTTAGGTATGCTCACCGTGCCCGCCGCCGCCGGCAACTCGCTGCGCCAGATTAAGTTCATCAAGGACTTCGGCACGACGGCCATCCACGCCATCCCCTCTTACGTCACCCGTCTCTACGAGGTGATGCAGCAGGAGGGCGTCGACCCCCGCCGCGACACCAAGCTGAAGGTGCTGGCCATCGGTGCCGAGCCTCACAGCGAGGAGCAGCGCAAGCGCATCGAGCAGATGATGGGCGTCAAGGCATACAACTCGTTCGGTATGTCAGAGATGTGCGGACCCGGCGTAGGCTTCGAGTGCCCCGAGCAGAACGGCCTCCATTTCTGGGAGGACTACTACATCGTCGAGATTGTCGACCCCGAGACGCTGGAGCCCGTGCCCGACGGCGAGATTGGCGAACTGGTGCTCACCACGCTCTGTCGCGAGGCCATGCCCCTGCTGCGCTACCGCACCCGCGACCTGACCCGCGTCCTGGGCCGCTCGTGCCCCTGCGGCCGCAACCACGTCCGCATCGACCGTATGCGTGGCCGCTCCGACGACATGATCGTGCTGCGCGGCGTCAACATCTTCCCCATCCAGATTGAGAAGATCCTGATGCAGTTCCCCGAGGTGGGCAACAACTACCTCATCACGCTCGTCACCGAGGACAATAACGACCACATGGACGTCGAGGTGGAGCTCAACGAGCCTACCGACGACTACAACAAGATACAGTATCTGGCCAAGGAGCTGCGCCACCGCTTAGGCGACGAGATACTGCTGAAGCCGCGCGTACGCGTGGTGCCCAAGGGCACGCTGCCCGTCAGCGAGGGCAAGGCCGTCCGCGTGGTCGACAAGCGAAAAGTTTACCAATAATTCGAAACATCGGAACATCGAAACATCGAAACATCGAAACAT
>CAJOLE010000054.1 GCA_905235325.1 uncultured Prevotella sp.
CGTCTGGAGGAAGACGTCAGGCAGGTGGTGACATTCCTCACAGAGACGTTACCCTCAGTGCTCTCCACGCTCGCTCTGTTTATCGGCTCTTTTGCCTATCTGCTTGACATGGATGTCGTACTGGCATGTATCACTGTTGGCATTCTGCCGTTGTTTGCCGGTCTGAGCAGAGTCTACATCGCTTACATGCGTCGCTACTCGCGTGAAGTTCGCCAGACTGACAGCAAGATACAAAGCCTGCTCACCGAAGCCATTCAGCACCGTATGCTTGTGAAGACAATGGAAGCCGAGGGTCAGATGCTACAGCGCCTTGACAGGACGCAGGCCGTGCTACGGCAGTGGGTACGCAAGCGCACGAAGTTCTCCGTCATCAGCCATTTCTTCCTCAATATCGGCTTCTCGTTGGGCTATCTTATCGCATTTCTTTGGGGTGCCCTCCGCCTGCATGCCGGTACGCTGACTTTCGGCGGCATGACCGCATTCCTGCAGCTGGTGAACCGCATGCAGGGACCGGCACGCGACATCACCCGTCTGGCTCCTGCTTTCGTCAGCGTCTTCACTGCCACGGAACGACTGATGGAACTCGAGGATATTCCGGAGGAAGAACAGGGCAGTACGTTGCCGATGGATGCCCCCTGTGGCATACGACTTGAGCATGTGAGTTTCAGCTACGACGACACGATACAACAGCCTGTGATGAATGACGTCAGCTACGACTTTGCACCTGCTACCTGCACGGCAGTGATGGGGCAGACGGGAGCTGGTAAGACTACTATCATCCGACTGCTGCTCGCTTTGATACGTCCGCAGGAGGGTTGCGTATACATATATAATAGGGTGGGCGATCAGCAGGAGCTGTCGCCCCGTCACCGTTGCAACTTCGTTTATGTACCTCAGGGAAATACCCTGCTCAGCGGTACGCTACGCGAAAACCTCCTCTTAGGCAACCCCGAAGCCACCGACGAGCAGATGCGCGAAGCCCTTCGTCTGGCGTGCGCCGACTTTGTCGACGAGCTACCTGACGGACTCAACACCCAGTTCTCCGAGCATGGTGGAGGGCTGTCAGAGGGACAGGCACAACGCATCGCCATTGCCCGTGCCCTGTTGCGTCCTGGCAGCATCATGCTGCTCGATGAGGCTACCAGCGCCCTCGACATGGACACCGAACGTCGTGTACTGGCGAATATCCTGCTGCGACAGCAGCATACTGTCATCTTCGTTACCCACCGACATGCAGCCATGGAATATTGCTCACAGGTATTCGAGATATGTTAACAGAGGTTTAATACTGCCCTAAAACTGTTAAATATTTGCTAAATTCAACACTTTCTCGCCAAATTATTTGGAGGGGAAGGATAATTTGTCTTACCTTTGCAGTGTACTAAGCTACCAGTACACTAATAAACAGGTATATTAATTCAATTCAGTACATTATGATAGACATTCAAAACATCAGTTATCGCTATCCCGGCCAGAAGCTGCCGGTGTTCAGCGACTTCAGTTTGCAGCTCACGGAGAACCGTGTCTATGGGCTGCTGGGAAAGAACGGTACGGGCAAGTCGACGCTGCTCTACCTCATCTCAGGCCTTCTGCGCGCGCAGAAGGGCTCAGTATGTTGCGACTCAGTCGCAACATACAAGCGGCACGCCAGAATACTCAGCGACATGCTACTCGTCAGCGAGGAGTTCGAACTGCCGGCAGTGTCTCTCGACAGCTATGTAAAACTCATCGCTCCCTTCTATCCGTGCTTTAGCAACGAGGTGCTTCACCACTGTCTGGAGGCTTTTGAACTGAAGGAGATTGGCAACCTCCATGCCCTGTCGATGGGTCAGAAGAAGAAGGCCTACATGAGCATCGCCCTCGCCGCCAATACGCGCTATCTGCTGATGGACGAGCCCACCAACGGCCTCGACATCCCTTCGAAGAGCCAGTTCCGCAAGGTGGTAGCCGACTGCATGAGCGACGACCGCACCATCATTGTCTCCACCCACCAGGTGCACGATGTGGAGCAGTTGCTCGACCACATCCTCATCCTCTCTGAGCGCGAGATGCTGCTCAACGCCAGTGTTGCTGACATTGCCGAGAAGTACGCCTTCGAAGTGCGTACGCCGGGCGAGATGGACGACACGGTGATCTACGCCGAGCCCTCGCTGCAGGGAAACATCGCCATGACCCGCCGTCAGGAGGGACAGGACGAGACGCTGGTGAATATTGAAATATTGTTTAATGCCGTAACGAAAGGACTTGTAAAATGAAAAAGACATTCGATATCAACCGCTTCTGGCAGGTGATGAAGTGGACCGTTCTTACTGAGAGGAAAAGTATCATCACGGCTTTCATAGCCTTCGTCTGTGGCTTCCTGGCCATCCAGCTGTTCTCGTGCTTCACCATCTTCGACCTCACCCACGGCCTCGGTTTTGCAGCCACGATGGCCGGTATGCAGACCTGCAGTATGTTCATCGGTTTCTTGTGGCTCTACTATGCCAGCGGAGTGCTGGGCAACGTACGCACAGGACAGCAGCGCATCACCGCACTCATGCTGCCTGCCTCCAACGTCGAGAAGTTCTTCGCACGCCTCATCTTCTGCTGCATCCTCATGCCCCTGGTCGTCTATCTGGCCATATTGGCTGCTACAGGACTGCGCATGTTCTTCGAGCTGATTGCCGGCCATGAAGGCATCGTGTGGGGACTCTCGTATGTATTCGGATTCGACGCGAACATCACGGGTCTTGAATTCAGCACCTTCTTTTCCATAGCCTCCAGTTGCTGGAGCATCAGTCTTTTCGTGCTCGGAGGCGTGTTCTTCCGCCAGCGTCCCTTCATCTGGACGGCTGTCACCATCTTTGCTGCCAGTCTGCTGCTTTCTACGCTTGTATTCTATATCGGCACGATGATTGGCGAGGACAACATCAAGCATTTCCTCATGAGTTTCAGAAACATGTCCTTCGAGACTTTTGACCTCATCGTCAGTCTGCTGTTAACTGCCTTTACCGTGTTCAACGTCTGGCTCAGCTACAGGCTCTACTGTCGCTTGAAAGTAGTCCAGCATAAATGGTTCAACCTATGATGTTCACCAACGAGAAACCCATCTTCCAGCAGATGGCAGACCGCCTGACGGACGAGATACTGGCCGGTACCTACGGCGACGACGACCGCATACCCAGTGTGCGCGAGTATGCCGTGACGCTGGAGGTGAACACGAACACCGCCGTGAAGGCATACGAGCAGCTCGCGCGTGAGAGTATCATATACAACAAGCGCGGCCTGGGCTACTTTGTCACTCCCGGTGCCCGTAAGCAGATACTGGAGGAGCGCCGACGGGCCTTCCTCCAGCAGACGCTGCCCGAGCTGTTCCGGCAAATGCAGCTGCTGGGACTCGAACTGGGCGACATTGAAAGAGTGTGGACAGCGGAACTGTCTAAAAAGTAGACAAAAATCTACTAATAATCCTAAATTCCGGGCATACAGCATAGCCGTTCGAAACTTTCTTCATACCTTTGCGCAATGATTCACCTACAGGACATCAATAAGACCTACCAGGGGGCGCAGCCGCTGCACGTGCTGAAAGGCATCAACCTCGACATCGACGAGGGCGAGTTCGTCAGCATCATGGGAGCCTCAGGGTCGGGGAAATCAACGTTGCTCAACATCCTGGGCATCCTCGACAACTACGACACGGGCATCTACGAGCTGGCGGGCGTGCCCATCAAGGACCTCTCGGAACGGCGCGCCGCCCACTATCGCAACCGCATGATAGGCTTTATCTTCCAGAGTTTCAACCTCATCAGCTTCAAGACCGCCGTGGAGAACGTCGAGCTGCCCTTGTTCTATCAGGGAGTGAGTCGTCGCAGGCGTCACCAGCTGGCACTGGAATACCTGGAGCGGCTGGGGCTGCGTGAATGGGCTGCCCACTATCCCAACGAGCTCAGCGGCGGACAGAAGCAGCGCGTGGCCATCGCCCGTGCACTCATCACACAGCCGAAGCTCATCCTGGCTGACGAACCCACAGGGGCACTCGACTCGAAGACCAGCGTAGAGGTGATGCAGCTGCTGAAGGACCTCAATGCCCAGGAGCACATCACGCAGATTATTGTCACCCACGATCCTACTGTGGCCAGTCAGACCAACCGCATCGTTCGCATCAAGGATGGAGTTATTGAATGAAATATGGCAGACGGCGCGCCGCAACAAGCTGCGCACCTCGCTGACGGGCTTTGCCGTGGCTTGGGGAATCTTTATGCTCATCGTGCTGCTCGGAGCAGGCAACGGACTCATCAACTCGCAGCTGAAGCAGAGCGACCGTTTCCTCTCCAGCTCGATGGTGGTCTTTGGCGGCGAGACGTCGATGCCCTATCAAGGACTGAAAGAGGGCCGCGATATCCGCCTGCTCGAGCGCGACATCGACATCACGGGCAACGAGTTCACCGCCAATGTCGACGAGGTGGGTGCACAGTACCGCACCAACGGAACCATCAGCCTGGGACAGCAGTACATCAGCACCAGCGTGTGTGGTGTCTATCCCAACCACAACAAGATAGACAAGGTTGAGATGCTCTGCGGGCGCTTCGTCAACGACATAGACATCCGGGAGAAACGCAAGGTGCTCGTGCTCAGCAACAAGCAGGCAGCAGAGCTGTTGGACGTGCCCGCCGCCACATCACAACAGCAGGTCTCTCGTCTCATTGGCCGCTATGTCAACCTGGGCAACTTTGCCTTCAAGGTGGTGGGCATCTACAAGGAACAGGAGAACGGCAATGCCGACGCCTTCTCTTCCTACACCGCCGTCAAGAACATCTATGGTGCAAGCACCGACGATGCCGGACGCATAGAGTTCACCTTCCACGGACTGCCCACGGAAGAGGCCAACGAAGCCTTCGAGAAAGACTACCGACAGCGCATGAATGTCTCCCACCAGGCACATCCCGACGACGAGAGCGCCATCTGGCTGTGGAACCGCTTCACGCAGAACATGCAGATGCAGACGGGCATCGGCATCATCCGCACCGCCCTGTGGATCGTGGGACTCTTCACCCTCCTCTCAGGCATCGTCGGCGTGAGCAACATCATGCTCATCACCGTGAAGGAGCGCACCCACGAGTTCGGCATACGCAAGGCCATCGGTGCCAAGCCGTGGAGCATCCTGCGGCTCATCATCGTGGAGAGCGTCATCATCACCACCTTCTTCGGCTACATCGGCATGGTGCTCGGCATTGCCGCCAACGAGTGGATGGACGCCACGCTGGGCCACACCCAGGTGGATGCCGGACTGTTCAAGGCAACCATGTTCGTCGATCCCACCGTGGGACTCGACGTGTGCATGGAAGCTACACTGGTCATGGTCGTCGCCGGCACCATCGCCGGACTGATACCCGCCTTCAAGGCATCGCGAATACGGCCCATCGAGGCTCTCCGGGCAGAATAATCATTAGAGGCAATGCGCATAGACTTAGATTCATATCGTGAGATCCTCGACACCCTGACCCGCAACAAGGTCAGGAGCCTGCTCACGGGCTTCGGCGTGTTCTGGGGAGTATTCATGCTCGTGGCACTCATCGGCGGCGGCAAAGGACTGAAGGAACTGCTGAACAGCAACTTCGAAGGATTCGCCACCAACAGCTCCATGATCTGGGCGCAGCCCACCGGCAAGCCCTACAAAGGCTTCCGCAAAGGCCGCTTCTGGGACATGGACTACAAAGATGTGGAACGGCTGCGCCAGCGCATACCCGAGCTGGATGTCATCAGTCCCGTGCTCTTTTCCTCCGGCGGCATGGCCTCCTATGGCGACCGCAAGAGCAGCGTGGGCATCAACGGCGTGAACCCCGAATACCGGAAGGTGAACGCACCCAAGATGCGCTACGGGCGCTTCATCAACGAGATGGATCTGGCGCAGAAGCGGAAGGTCTGCGTCATTGGCAAGAAGACCTACAACGACCTCTTCCCCGGCGGCGGCGACCCCTGCGGCCGTTTCATCCGCGTGGACTCCATCTACTACCAGATAGTCGGTGTCGACTATAACGTGTCGAGCATCAACATCGGCGGCGAGGCCGGCACGACGATGCTGCTGCCCATCACGCTGATGCAGCAGACCTATAACATGGGCGACAGGGTGCACATGATTGCCGTGACGGGACGCCGGGGCGTGGTGATGAGTAGCGTGGCACCGCGCATCCGCGAGACCATCGCCCGTGCACACAGCGTGGATCCTGCCGACGAGCAGGGCATCATGGTGTTCAACACCGAGGTGCTCTTCCAGATGCTCGACAACCTCTTCAGCGGTGTCAACTTCCTGATATGGCTCGTAGGCCTCGGCACGCTGCTCGCCGGAGCCATCGGCGTGAGCAACATCATGATGGTCACCGTGCGCGAACGCACCACTGAGATCGGCATACGCCGCGCCATCGGCGCCACGCCGCGTATGATTCTCTCGCAGATCATCTCCGAGAGCATTGTCCTCACCCTCGTGGCAGGCATGAGCGGCATCCTCTTTGCCGTGGCCATCCTGCAGATGCTCGAGCTGTCGCAGACGGAGGAAGGCATTGTCGCCGCCCACTTCCAAGTGAACTTCTGGACCGCCGTCGTGGCGGCCCTGGCCATCAGCATCATGGGCGTACTCGCCGGGCTGGCACCCGCCGCCCGCGCCATGTCCATCAAGCCCGTCGATGCCATGAGAGATGAATAGTAACCCCCATTAGCCATATAAAGAAATGAAGAAGTATTCAAAAATTTTCATTGCCCTCCTCGTCGCCCTGCTTTTCATAGGAACGTTTGTGTTTCTCTGGCAGAAGAGCCAGCCCCGGGAGGTGCGCTACCAGGAACTGAAGCCCGCGGTACAGGACATCCGCAAGACCACTATCATCACGGGCAAGATCGAGCCCCGCAACGAGGTGAACGTGAAGCCCCAGATCAGCGGCATCATTGCCGAGCTGATGAAGGAGCCCGGACAGACCGTGGCCCAAGGTGAAGTCATCGCCAAGGTGAAAGTCATCCCAGACATGGGACAGCTCTCCTCTGCCGAGAGCCGCGTGCGACTGGCCGACATCAACCTGCGCCAGGTGGAGACCGACTTCGCCCGCACCGAGCAGCTGCACCGCCAGCAGCTGGTCAGCGACGAGGAATACGACAAAGCCCGCCAGCAGCTCAATCAGGCACAAGAGGAGAAGGCAGCCGCCGTCGATGCCCTGCAGGTGGTGCGCGACGGTGTCAGCAAGAGCAATGCCAGCGCCAGCTCCACGCTCATCCGGAGCACCATCAGCGGCGTTATCCTCGACATCCCCGTGAAGGTGGGCAACAGCGTCATCAACTCCAACACCTTCAACGACGGCACCACCATCGCCACCGTGGCCAACATGCAGGATCTCATCTTCCGTGGCAACATCGACGAGACCGAGGTGGGGCAGCTCTCCATCGGCGTGCCGCTGAGGATCACCATCGGCGCCCTGCAAGACCTCACCTTCGATGCCACCTTAGAGTATATTTCGCCCAAGGCCACCGAGGCCAACGGTGCCAACCAGTTCGAGATCAAGGCCGCCGTGGCCATACCCGCCGACTCCGTCCGGAACGAGCGCACCATCCGTGCCGGATACAGCGCCAACGCCGAGATCGTGCTTGCCGAGGCCCGTCAGGTACTCGCAGTCCCCGAGAGCACCATCGAGTTCGAGGGCGACAGCACCTTCGTCTATGTCGTCACCGGCACCGCCGACGGCAAGCCCACCTACGAGCGCCGCCCCGTGGCCACGGGGCTGAGCAACGGCGTGGACATCGAAGTCAAGAGCGGCATCAGCGCTGACGACCGTCTGCGCGGCCCACAAATCATCACCGACGAGAACAACCAGGAATGATCCCCATGAAGAAACTTTCCCTTTGCCTCCTATGCTGTGCCATGGCCGCAGTACAGGCTCCTGCCCAGCAGCCTTGGTCGCTCGAACGCTGCATAGCCCATGCCGTCGAGCACAATATCAGCGTCCGGCAGACCGAGAACCAGCTGCAGCAGCGACAGCTGCAGCTGCAAAACGCCAAGGCACAGCGGCTGCCCGACCTCAACGCCTCCGCCGGGCAGAACTTCTCCTTCGGCCGGGGACTCACCGCCGAGAACACCTACACCAATACCAACACCAGCAGTACGTCCTTCTCCATAGGCACCAGCGTGCCCCTCTTCACAGGCTTCCAGATACCCAACCAGGTGAAGCTTAGCCAGCTCAACCTCGAAGCCGCCACCCTCGACCTTGAGAAGGCACGCAACGACATCCGCACACAGGTGGCCCAGCAGTACGTGCAGACCCTCTACGACCTCGAGATGGAGAGCGTGGCGCGCCGGCAGGTGGCCATCGACTCGGCACAGGTGCAACGCTTAGAGTCGCTCCTCCTGGCGGGCCGGGCCAGCCAGGCAGAACTCTCGCAGCAGCGTGCCACACTCGCACAGAGCCAGCTCACCGTCACGCAGGCCGCCAACAACGTCAGCCTCTCACTGCTCGCCCTCAGCCAGCTGCTCGAGCTTGAGAGTCCCGAGGGCTTCACCGTGGCCATCCCCGACTCCGCACGCGTCGCCCAGCTCGTCACGTCTGGGCAGGAGACTCTCGTCACACCCGAACAGATCTTCCAGGAGGCCGTTTCCGTGCGACCGGAGATACAGTCGGAGCAGATGCGCCTCCGCGCCGCAGACAACAGCATCAAGATAGCACAGGCCGGCTACTACCCCACACTCAGCTTCTCAGCAGGCATGGGCACCAACTATTACACAACCTCCGGATTCCACTCCGACGGCTTCTCTACCCAGCTGAAGAACAATTTCAGCCAGTACCTCGGGTTCAGCCTCAGTGTGCCCATCTTCAACCGACTGCAGACACGCAACAACGTGCGCTCGGCACGCGTCGACCGCCTCAACCAGCAGCTGCAGCTCGACAACGCCCGCAAGACCCTCTACAAGGAGATACAGCAAGCCTGCTACAACACCATCGCAGCCCGCCAGAAAGTGCTCAGCAGCAGTCAGGCGCGACAGGCTGCCGCCGATGCCTTCACACTCGTCCAGGCCCGGTACGAGCAGGGAAAGACTACCATCACCGAGTTCAACGAGTCGCGCAACAGCCTGCTCAAGGCAGAGAGCGACCTCACTCAGGCACGTTACGAGTACCTCTACCAGACCGCCCTCATCCAGTTCTACCGCGGACAGCCACTACGATTCTGATAAACCCAAATAGGTCATTAGGATTTCTCGGTGCTATATGGCAGTGAGAAATCCTAATGACCTATTTGGGTTAAAAATTATCTGTCCTCCAAGTTCTTGGCATGTCAAACCATATTGTTTACGATGCCTTACTATGTATTACCTTTCTCACTGGGGGTTATGGCTGCGGGATGCTACCGAGGGCGTCGACGACGCGCTTGATGCGCTGGAGTCCTTCGAGGAGGAGGGCACGGGGACAGGCGATGTTGAGCCGGATGTAGCCTTGGCCGGACTGCGGACCGTACATCGTACCGGGGTTCACCCACACGTGTCCCTCGCTGAGGAGGCGGTCGCAAAGTTCGTTGACGGGGATGCCCAGCGACGAGACATCGACCCAGGGAAGGTAGGTGCCCTCGAGACGGCAGACGACGAGCGAGGGCAGCTCGCTGGCGACAAAGCGGAGGAGGGCTTGGTAGTTCTCCCAGAGGTAGCGGCAGAGGTGGTCGAGCCAGTCGGCGCTGTCGTTGTAGGCCGCCTCGAGGGCTACGATGCCGAAGGGGTTGACGTCGCACACCTCGTTGATGTTGATGGCGCGGTCGATGCGCCGCCTCCACTCGGCATTGGGGGTGATGATGTTGGCTATCTGCAGGCCAGCGGTGTTGAAATTCTTGGAGGGGGAGTTCATCACGATGCAGTCGGGGGTGACGGTTCCCATGGGCACGAACTGTTGGCCGGGCATGATGAGCTCGCAATGAATCTCATCGCTGACGACGGTGACGCCGTGGCGGTGGCAGATGTCGTACATTCTGGCCAGCTCTTCGCGCGTCCATACGCGTCCGCTGGGGTTGTGGGGGTTGCAGAGCAGGAAGACGGTGGTCTTCTCGTCGGCACAGCAGGTCTCGAAGTGGTGCCAGTCGACTTGAAAGGTGGGCTGGTTGTCGCGCTGGCATCGCATCAGACTGGACTCGAGAACCTCGCAGCCGTTGTTGCGGATGGAGGAGAAGAAGCAGTTGTAGGCGGGGGAAAGGATGAGCACTTTCTCGCCGGGCATGGTGAGAGCTTTGATGACGCACGACATAGCGGGCACGACGGCGGTGGTGTAGAGGATGGAGTCGCGCTCGATGTGCCACTGGTGACGGTGGCTGAACCACGTGATGACGGCCTGATAGTAGCTATCGGGCACGATGTTGTAGCCGAAGACGCCGTGGCGGACGCGTTCTTCGAGGGCTTGCTGTATGGCGGGGGCCACCTGGAAGTCCATGTCGGCCACCCACAGGGGGATGACATCGGGCGTGGGGCTCTCGTCCCACTTCACGCAGTTGGTGCCGCGCCGCTCGACGATTTGGTCAAAGTTGTATTTGCTCAATTTGTAAGGTTTTAAGGTTTTGAAGTTTTAAGGTGATTTCACCCCGCAACCAAATAGTCCGTAAAAGTCCGTGTCAGTCCGTGGCTCGTGTCAGTCCGTGGCTCGTGTCAGTCCGTGGCTCGTGTCAGTCCGTGGCCCAGCTACCGTGGCCTCACCTCGATGACGCAGTCGGCAGGCTGCTTGATATTCTCGTCGATGGAGACGGAGCCGATGGAGTCGGCCACGATGTGTCCGCTGGAGGGGTTCTTGATGTTCTCGATGTGTCCGCGGATGTCGGCCTGCACGCTGCTGTACTCGAATACGCGGTCGCAGAGCTTGTCGAAGGTGCAGTTCTCGAGTACGAGGTTGCGGGCATAGCAGAGCAGCTGTTCTCCGGCCAGCTGGCAGTTGATAAGGCGCACGTTGTCGGAGTGCCATGCCAGGTATTCGCCGTCAAGGTAGGAGTCGCGGATGACGATGTCCTGGCACTCCCAGAAGGAGTCTTTCGTAACGATGTGGGCGTTGGTCAGCTCCACGTTCCTGCAATATTGGAACACGTACTTGGAGTCGCTCTTGAGGCCGTCGATGCGGACGTTGTCGCAGAACATGAAGGGGTAGGTGCCGTCGTGCAGCTCGAGGTTGTGTGCCTCGATGTTCTGGCAGCGCCAGAACGTCTCGTCGGCATCGTTGATGACGACATTCTCCAGATAGAGGTCGTGCATCTCCCTGAACATCTTCGGCCCGTCAATGCGGGTATTGCGCATGTCCATGTTGTCACTATACCATAGTGCCGACCGTGCTCCTACGTCGAACTGGCAGCGGTTGATTCGGAAGCCGTGGACGTGCCAGAAGGGGTACTTGCCCCAGAAGCGGCAGTCCTCGGCCTCGATGTCGGAGCACTCTTTTATGGCGCTTTCTCCCTCTCCGACGGTCACTTGCTCCATCCGGAGATGATGAGTCTCGAAGAGCGGACGCTCGCCTTCGAAATGCTGGTTTCTAATTATCTCCATATCGTTGTGTAATTATGCGGCGCGAAGGTACGAAAAAATGGGCGAAATGCCAAACAATTTTCTGTTTTTCTTTCCTTTCCGGCTACGAAAGCATGGGAAATATTTGCTCGTCCGGCGGGGAATGTGTAATTTTGCAGCGTTGTTTGAGAATATGCCGATGAAGAGTCTTGACCGCCGGATATTGCGGCTGGCGCTGCCCAGCATCGTTGCAAACGTCACGGTGCCGCTGCTGGGGCTGTGCGACGTGACCGTCATGGGTCATGTGGGGGGAGCTGGTCACATCGGTGCGATAGCGGTGGGCTCGATGATCTTCAACGTGATGTATTGGCTCTTTGTCTTTCTGAGGATGAGCACTAGCGGGCTGACGGCGCAGGCTTTCGGGGCGGGACGGGGCGGCGACTGCAGGGCGACGCTGAGGCGTGGACTGCTCCTGGCGCTGGGCTCCGGCCTGGCCATCGTGGTGCTGCAGCTACCGCTGAGGGGACTGACTTTTTGGCTGATGCAGGTCTCGGGCGACGTGGAGCATCTCTGCATACCTTATTATAGTATCTGCATCTGGGGGGCGCCTGCCGTGCTGGGGCTGTATGTACTGACGGGATGGCTCGTGGGGATGCAGGACACGCGCATGCCGATGCTGATGGCCGTCGGTCAGAACGTGGTGAACATTGCCGTCTCGCTGCTGTTGGTGGTAGGTTGCGGCATGGGCATCCGTGGCGTCGCCCTCGGCACGCTCATTGCCCAATGGTCGGCATTCGCTGCGGGCATGGGCTACGTGGGAAGAAAGTTGGCGGCGGACTGTCTGAAGGACGCTTGCGGGCAGGCGGACGGCTCGCCGCGGGGGCTGTCCTCCCTGTTCCGCCTGAATCTGGACATTTTCCTGCGGACGGTCTGCCTGGTGGGTGTGAACCTGTTCTTTACCTCGGCGGGTGTTGCCCAGGGGACGCTCGTCCTGGCTGCCAACACGCTGCTGATGCAGTTTTTCATGTTCTATAGCTATGTGATGGACGGGTTTGCGTTTGCGGGCGAGGCTCTGGCGGGGCGCTGCCTGGGTGCGGGCGAGGGCGAGATGCTCCGGAGGGTGGTGCGGCGGCTGTTTCTTTGGGGGTGCGTCGTTGCCGTTATCTTCACCATTGCCTATTGGCTGGGCGGCTCGTCGCTGTTGCGGCTGATGACGTCGGACCGGGAGGTGACGAGGGTGGCCCTCGGCTATCTGCCCTGGGCGGTGCTCATCCCTGTGGCGGGCCTGGCTGCCTTTGTGTGGGACGGCATCTTCATCGGTATGACGCTCTCGCGGGGAATGCTCGTGTCGTGCTTCTGGGCGTGCGTCGCCTTTTTCGGCTTATGGCTGCTGTTGTCGCCCGTGATGGGCAACCATGCCCTCTGGCTGGCGCTGTTGTGCTATCTGGCCATGCGTGGCATTCTGCAGACTTTGATATGGAGACGTGTATGAAGAGAACGGTGACCGCGGGGGGAGGAACAGCGGAAATGAAGAAAAACGATTTTTCCTTTGGTGTTTCGCATGATTTGCACTACCTTTGCACCCATTATCAAAGAAACTGACAATGAAGAGAATCACAATCTTGCTCACTGTGGTGCTGCTGGCGATGTCGGCAGCTGCGCAGTTAGATTCCGACATGCAGCGAATCAGGAAGTTGCACATGGCCCTCTCGGCCATAGAGGCCCTCTACGTAGACAGCGTGAATATCGACAAGGTGACTGAGGATGCCATCAGGGGCATGCTCGAGAAACTGGACCCGCACAGCAGCTACAGCACGCCTAAGGAGACGAAGGAGATGACGGAGCCGCTGAACGGCTCGTTCGAGGGCATCGGCGTGCAGTTCAACATGGCCGACGACACGCTGCTCATCATCCAGCCCGTCACCAACGGCCCGTCGGAGAAGGTGGGCATCCTGGCTGGCGACCGCATCGTGGCGGTAGCTGACACGGCCATTGCCGGAGTGAAGATGTCGAAGGAGGAGATCATGCGGAGGCTGCGCGGACCGAAGGGGACGACTGCACATCTGAAGATTGTGCGCCGGGGCATCCGCGACACCTTGTTCTTCGACGTGGTGCGCGACAAGATTCCCATTTATTCCATCGATGCCACTTATATGATCCGTCCGGGCGTGGGTTATATCCGTATCAGTAGTTTCTCGGCAACCACCTATCAGGAGTTCATGGAGAGCATGGGGAAGCTGGAGAAGCAAGGGATGCGTGACCTGGTGCTCGACTTGCAGGGCAACGGCGGCGGCTACCTGCAGGCGGCGGCCGACCTGGCCGGTGAGTTCCTGCGGCAGGGCGACCTCATCGTCTACACCGAGGGACGTACGGTGCCGCGTCGTGACTACCGTGCACAGGCCACGGGCGCATTCAGCAAGGGGAGACTCGTTGTCTTGGTCGACGAGTACTCGGCCTCGGCGGCGGAGATTGTCACGGGTGCCATCCAGGATCAGGACCGCGGACAGGTGGTGGGGCGTCGCACGTTTGGCAAGGGGCTGGTGCAACGTCCGATAGAACTACCCGACAGCTCGATGATCCGTCTCACCATTGCACACTACTACACCCCCTCCGGCCGCTGCATCCAGAAACCCTACGAGAAGGGCGACAAGGCGAACTATGCGCTTGATATGGTGAACCGCCTGAAACACGGTGAGCTGACCAGCCAGGACAGCATACACTTCATCGACTCGCTGCGGTTTGAGACGCTGAAGGAGCACCGTACGGTGTATGGTGGCGGAGGTATCATGCCCGACTACTTCGTGCCCCTTGACACCATGCACTATACGAAATTCCACAGGGAACTGTCGGCCAAGGGCATCGTCATTCAGCAAAACCTGCGCTACGTCGACGACCATCGTTCGCAGCTGAAGAAGAAGTATGAGAGCTTTGAGCAGTTCAAGAAGGAGTTTGTGGTGCCCCGCGAACTGATTGATGCCATCGTGGCAGAGGGTGAGAAACAGGGTGTCAAGGCCGACGATGACGAACGGCAGCAGACAATGCCCACCCTGACTCTGCAGCTGAAGGCACTCATCGCCCGTGACCTGTGGGACATGAGTGAATATTACGCCATCATCAACGAGGACAGCGATATCGTGAAGAAGGCGTTGGAGCTACTAAAATAGCCAAGGAGCGCTAGTGGCAGCAGATATGAACAAGGCCAGACCATGAGGTTCTTTCCTTCCCGCCCGCTCGACACTAGCGCCCCGCCCGTCTTGAAGTGATGGTAATACTGCCGCTGTCACACACCACTCCGATGATTCTGCCTCAAAAAGTTTTCCCTATCAGAAAGGGCCATGTATTTAAGGCTAGAAGCATTATATTCATGAAAGTCTCCATCTTATAGTCATGCTCATGGTTATCCTCTTCTTTGCGGGATTCTTTCACTGCAAGAATCAATAATACTACGATGATAACACAAGGTACATATATCTGTAACTTGTTTGCTGTATTATCTCTGTAAAGTCAAGCAC
The DNA here is from genome assembly GCA_905235325.1 of uncultured Prevotella sp. Classification (GTDB taxonomy): domain Bacteria; phylum Bacteroidota; class Bacteroidia; order Bacteroidales; family Bacteroidaceae; genus Prevotella. The sequence continues at coordinate 14,986 of CAJOLE010000054.1, forward strand.
AATGCTAACGGCAATCCATCCAAATGTCAATATGCGAGAAATTAGTTTCACAATAGCGCGAGGGCACGGTCCTCGGCGGCCTCCATCTGCTCGCGCTCGCCAGGCCCCTTGTCGTTCTGTCCGCAGAGGTGGAGGATGCCGTGTATGATGACGCGGTGCAGCTCCTCGTCGTAGTCCTTTCCCAGTTGTAGGGCATTGGAGCGCACG
>CAJOLE010000055.1 GCA_905235325.1 uncultured Prevotella sp.
CCCATACATAATAACGTCTGTAGTGGCAAGACTATCGTTAGAAGGAACTGCAAATTGCAAAATTTGCCAGCATCATTATTATTTGCGGATTTTAGGTAATCTTTAAATCTTTGTTTTGAGTAGACATAATTTGTGGGGGGAAAGAATGAAACAAAGATTAAAAGATTTATAAGATTATTCTGGCTCTATAGAAAATCTTTATAATCTTTAAATCTTTGTTTTGAGTAGCTATCAATAAGGGTTCTACAAGAATTTGTGTGGGTGAGACCTGCCCCTGCACTGGCGGTATCACCCACACGAAATCTCGCAGAACCCTTATTTCAGACTGTCGGGGAGGACTGGCATCGCACCGTTCTGAGTGCAGACGTAGGCGCTGACCTGTACGGCCGTCTTGTGGGCCTCCTGCACAGACCGTCCGTTGATGACCGAAGCGCAGAACGAGCCCGTGAACGAGTCGCCGGCGCCCACGGTGTCGGCCACCTCGACCTTCGGCGTGTCCTGATATGACATCAGCCCGTCGTCGGTGAACACATACGACCCGTTGGTGCCACAGGTCAGCACGAGCATCTTGAGACGGTAGTCACGGACCATCTTCTCGCAGGTCTCGCGCATGTCGAGGCCTTCGTAGCCGAACAGGCGGCTGACGACCACCAGCTCCTCGTCGTTGATCTTCAGGATGTTGCAGATGCGGAACGAGTCCTCGAGAATCTCCTTGGAGTAGAACTGCTGACGCAGGTTGATGTCGCATATCTTCAGACAGTCGTCGGGTGTGGCATCGAGGAACTTGCGGATGCTCTCGCGGCTGACGGCATTGCGCTGAGCCAGGGAGCCGAAGCAGACGGCCCGTGCGTTGCGGGCTATCTCCTGCATCTCGGCATTGAAGGGGATGTTGTCCCACGCCACATCTTCCTTGATGTCGTAGGCGGGGATGCCCTCGCCGGAGAGCGTCACCTGCACCGTTCCCGTGGGATAGGGCACACGGGGCATCAGGTAGTTCAGGTGATGCTCCTTCAGTGCGGCTGTCGTCTCTTCGGCCAGCGCATCTTCACCCAACGCGCTGACGGCTATCGTGTCCAGACCGAACTGGGCTGCGTGATAAGCGAAGTTGGCCGGTGCACCGCCTAATTTCTTTCCTTCGGGAAGTACGTCCCACAATGCCTCGCCGAGGCCTACAACATAACGTTTCATGCTTTTACTGTATTAAGTTGTTTGATATATGTGAAAAGATAAATCACGCCGAGGGCCATGACGAGCACGGCACCGGCCTGTCCGACGGCATCGCCGGCAAAACCCATCAGCAGCGGGAATAACGTTCCGCCGAAGAGGCCCATGATCATCAGGCCGCTGACCTCGTTCTGCTTCTGAGGCATGGCCGTGAGGGCCTTGGCAAAACAGATGGAGAAGATGTTGCTGTTGCCATAACCCACCAGGGCAATGGCCGTATAGAGCATCCACTGCTCGGTGCCGACGAAGAGCCCGCACATGGAGAGGGCCATCATCGCCACGCTGATGATGAAGAAGGTGCGCGTGGGCAGCACACGGAGGAAGAACGACCCCGTCAGGCAGCCGACGGTGCGGAAGATGAAATAGAGGCTGGTGGCAAAGGCGGCCTCGTTGAGCGGCATTCCCAAGCGCTCCATCAGAATCTTCGGCGACGTGGTGTTGGTGCCCACATCGATGCCCACGTGGCATACTATGCCGAAGAACGACAGCAACACGACGGGCGTCCCCAAGAGCTTGAAACACTCGGCAAAGGTGGAGGGACGGCCTTCGATGGCCGGCTCGTCGATGTGCGTCATGCCCAGGAGCAGCGTTGCCAAGACGCCTACAACGAAATAGATGGCAAAGAGGATGCGCCAGTCGTAGCCTAACGAAGGTATAGCCTGGGTGGCACCCCATACAGCCAGATAGGGAGCGAGGAACGAGGCGATGGCCTTGATGAACTGCCCGAAGGTGAGGATAGAAGCCAGATTGCCGCCACCCATGACGGTCGACACCAGGGGATTCAGCGATGTCTGCATCAAGGCATTGCCAATACCCAGCAGCGAGAACGAGATCAGCATGAAGGCAAAGTTATTGCCAAACAGAGGAATCAGCAGCGACAGGACTGTCACGCCGAGCGAGAGGAGCACGGTTTTCTTGCGGCCGATCTTGTTCATCAGCATGCCCGTGGGCACACTGAAGATCAGGAACCAGAAGAACACGAGCGAAGGGAAGATGTTGGCAGTCGAGTCGTTGAGTGCCAGGTCTTCTTTCACATAGTTGGAGGCGATGCCCACCAGGTCAACGAAGCCCATGCAGAAGAAGCAGAGCATCACGGGGATGAGGGCCAGTTTGTTTACTTTACTCATAGTTGTATGTTCTTTTTTTTCGTTTTTTCCATTTAGCGGAGCGCATAGATCGTCGCCTTTCCGCCCTTGACCTTCAGCGAGCTGTATGGCTCGGCAGGGAACACGAGATTGGTCATGGCCATCTTGCCGTCGCCGGCGAAGGCCTCGATGCTGCTATGGTCGATGAAGAGGCGAAGCTGCCTCAGCGTGCCATGGGTGGGAGCCGTGGTCACTGTCGGGAATGCCTCGCTGAAGCTGATGTCACCGCTCTGCCTGCGGTCCATGGCAAAGGTCTGCTTCTGGGCATCGTAGGTCATGACCACCTGTTCGCCCTTCGTGTTGGACAGCGTCAGCTCCATGGAGCCCTTCACGTCGACCACAATCTCACAGGCCTCTGTCGGGCTCTTCATCTTCTGGCCGCGCATGGCCAGCGTCTCCTTCGAAGGCACCACGCTGACGTAGGTCTCCTCGCCATCCTTGAACAGCCCTAAGTCGCGGGCAATGGAGTTGGCCGAGCGGAACTGACGGGTGGGCACCTGGTTGGCATACTGCCAGTTGGACATCCAGGCCAGAACCACCGTGCGGCCATCGGGCGCATTCGAGAACGACACGGTGGCATAGTGGTCCTTGCCGTAGTCGAGCCACTTCGTCACCTTCGGCATCGACTCACAGGTGAACTTATGGCCGTCGAAGTCGCCTACGAAATACTGGGTGGCACTGCCGCCGAAAGGCCCGCCGGGGTTGATGTTGCAGATGAGCACCCACTTGTCATCAATCTTCAGCAGGTCGGGACACTCCCATACTCCGCCGTGGCTGCCGTACTCACTGCCGAAGCTGCTCTCCTTCTGCCAGTCCTTCAGGTTGGCCGACGACCATATCTGCATCTCCTGCCCCACCGCCAGCATCATCACCCAGCGCCGGGTGCTCTCATGCCAGAACACCTTGGGGTCGCGGAAGTCGGGCGCGTTGAAGGTTATGACAGGGTTCTTCTCATATTTGGTGAAGGTGCGGCCGCCGTCCGTCGAGTAGGCCATCGACTGCGTCTGAGACTCACCGGCAGAGGTGTAGAAGGCGACGACGGCGTTCTTGCCGAAACCGGCCGTGTTGTCTTTGTCCACGACGCACGAGCCGCTGAAGATGGTGCCCAAGGCGTCCGCCTCGATGGCCAGGGGCAGCGCCTCCCAGTGGACAAGATCCTTCGAGACGCTATGGCCCCATGTCATGTTCTCCCACAACGAGCCGTAGGGGTTGTACTGGTAGAACAGATGCCACTCGCCCTCCTTCCTTCCGTCGCCCGGCTCCAGATAAACCATTCCGTTGGGGTCGTTCATCCAACCGTATTGCGGCGTGTGGTGATAGGCCGGGCGGTACTTCTCGCGATTGGCTGTGTCGAAGGTGTCGCCATACTTCATCTCCTTCCAGCAGGCAAAGCCTTTCAGGTTGCCCGTCGTGCGACGGTCGCCATGGAAGATGATGTCGAGCAGCTGGCCATCCTTTATCTCTAAAGGCACGTAGTAGTCGACGTTGTCAATGGCCAGCCGCACATTCGGACGGCGCGTCGACTGGTTCCCCTCACCGATGATGCGTATGCTGGCATTCTCTGCCTTCTCCTCAACAGGCAGCAGCACATACTTGCAGCCTGTCTCCATACGTACCATCGCATGGCTCTCACTCAGTATCATTGGCTCCACCTGAGCTTCCGACGGCAAGGTCATCAGCAGGGCGCCTACGATTGAAATTGCTGTTCTTCTCATTTTACTGTTCATTTGATGGTTGTCGAATCCTGCTGCAAAAATAGGCCGAAAACCCCGAAGAGGCGACAAATAATGTTTCATTTGCTAATAAAAATCGTTCATTGTAACAAAATTACACGCAATGAACGATTTTTGATAACTTTTCATCCGCCTGCCGCCTATCCGCATGATAGCCTGAACATGACACTGTACAAAGGCAACAACACGGGCGACGACGTGTAGAAGGAACTCACGCAGCTCTGATCATGCGGCAGCGAACTCCTGTTCCGACTGATCCGGAAGCAGGAGTTCGCTGCCACTTGACAGAGTGGGAAATGTATAACAAGAAGGGCCCGCGTGGCGTGGAAGTGTCGTGTGGAAGAGTAAAAATGCCGATTCCGCAAGGCTTGTGATGGGAAAAATTAGGAGATATGGAAAAAAAAGACTAATTTTGCAGCCGACAATTGGTACGCAGGTGTCTCACCGGCGGCAGCCGCGTGCGAGACCCCCGCTTACCAATGCCAAATAGAGAGTTAACAGTTAGTTTATAGTAGATTGTCAGAGTTTGCATAAGTGAAACAGGTATGAAAAAGTTTATTTTTGGTATTGCAGCAATTATTGTTGTTGGTATTGTCGTAGTCTCTTTCCTCAAACGAGGGAACGGAGAAGGTAAACAAGCGGCAGAAGTCGCCGAGGACACCATCGATTCAGAAAGTTTGTTTTATATCGAGCCATTATCCAATAAGGACATCTATTTCAAGGCAGACACGGTGTTGCCTGATAATCCCGTCGTCAACGATATGGTGGATGTCGCCAATGGCTATGCCATCCTAAGGGCTGCATATTGCGATGCAGAGTTGTGGTTCAGGTTTGGCGGAGTCGTCAACGACACGATAAGCTTGTTGAAGACCGATGTCATCAAGGACAAAGGCATAAGGGCAGCAGCAGAAAAGTATGTAAAGACGCTTGTGGACATCTTGCCAAGAGACACTGCCTTATGGAATGAGGTGGATACCTTGTTATGGGCTAATGTGTGGTCTGCTCGTGAATCTTTCGCTGACAAACTGACGGGCCGATTTTCGTTGAACCACTATGGGCGGATTACGGAGAAGGACTTTCAGAAGTACATGGATATGAAGCAGTTCATCCCGAATTATGATTCCATCTATAACCTACGGAAGTACCAGTCGGAAGAGAATGAATTCTATCTGAAAGTGATGGCAGAACAGACACAAAGTTTCGACAGGGAATGTCTGTACACGGTGGAATACGCCCACCAACGGAGACATGAGGAGCCTCATGTGGCTATCCCAATGTTGGAAGCACTGATGAAGTCGGGTAAGTTCTCACGCTATCTGCATGAGGTTTGGCGTACATGGCGTGTTCTAAGGCAGGTGGCTCAAAGTCCATCCCGTGACGGCATGATCCTGAATCTGGAGTACAACCAGATGCGCTTCCGTTGCTTGAACACCATCCTCAAGCAAATCGTCAAGGACCCTAAAGACATATATGCCATCAACGACTTCTGCTTCCTGGCAACCTACGACAACATAATTCGCTACAGCCAATTTATGTTTGGCAACTCCGCCCCATTGGAACACATGATGCTGTTTCCAGAGATACTTGAGGGTGGCAATGACGAAGACAATGAAGATTTGGACGAGGATAGTTAAGATTATCTATATCGATGGCGGTACGAGATTGCTGTCGGCGGGGGCTGTGTGTACCCTCTCACCCTAAAAAAACAGGTTACAGTTTTGGCGATTTCCCCAAAAAGTTGTAATTTTGCACCGTCGTATGTCTTTTTTTTGACAATGACGTGTCAGAAAACTACAGTGAGAATGTGTATGAGAAAGCAAATCAGACCATGGCCCGTCAGACCGGCTGAGCTATTTGTGGCCCTCTGCTGCGCCCTGCTCGTCACTACGGCGACCAAGGCCCAGGATATAAGACTGGCTCACGGCGACTGTACGCCCGACCTGACCGATGGCGGCGCTACTCGCGGTGCTGCCCGCCGCCTGCCCACACCCCGAAAGAACTGGGATGCCTCGAAGGTCTACAAGCAGATGGTCGTTCTGGTGTCGTTCCGCGATGTGGACTTCCAGATGCTGAACCCGAATAAAACCTACAACTCCGTCTTCAACGAGAGTGGCTATAACAGGCGTGAAGGCGTGGGCTGTGTGGCCGACTATTTCCGCGACCAGTCGGGCGGCCGCTTCAATTTGGAGTTCGACATCTTCGGACCTATAAAAATCGACACGTTGGCCAATCCCTACACCGATGCGACAGACAATACCCGAAACTACGGCCAAGAACAGTTCCGCAATGCTTTGCTTGAGTTAGTGAAGCAGAACCCGGACCATGACTTCAGACAGTACGACTGGGATGGCAACGGAAGCGTAGACCAGATTATCTGTGTATATGCCGGTCTTAGTGGCAATCAGGGTGAGGGAAGCTATGGGTATATCTGGCCGAATACGGGCTCCTTTTCGGCAGTGACCACCCCCGACGGGACTAAGATCTCCTACTTCTCTGCCAGTGGCGAGTTGTGGAAGAACAATCTTGGCAGCTTTGGTATCGGCACCATCTGCCATGAATTCAGTCATTGCTTAGGCTTGCCCGATATATACCCGACCGCCGGTGGTGACGACTATTCCGTCGTCGACGAGTGGGACCTGATGGATGGCGGCAATTTCACCAACTACGGCTGGTGTCCGCCCGACTATTCGCCACTGGAAAAGATGCTCTTAGGCTGGCTGACACCCGTCGAGTTGACGGAGCCGACCTCTGTCAGGAATATGAAGACCTTGGTCGACGGCGGCGATGCCTACATCATCAAGAAGACCGCCAGCAACTATTATCTCTTGGAGAACCGCCAGTGGCAAGGGTGGAATCTTGGCTTGCCAGGCCGGGGACTGGTCATCTATCATGTTGACTATCAGGAGTCGAAGTGGTCGTCGAACATCGTCAACAACGTGAAGAATGCCTACCGCTACGAACTGGTCCATGCCGACGGCCTCGACTACGACGGCTGGGATGCTTTGTTGACGCAGCGTAATGCCACGGCGAGGTATGCCAACGCGTCGCGAATGAACAGTTTCTACCTGAGTACCAGTCCCTTCCCTTGGTCCACTGATTCCACGGCGACCGTCGACCAGGCACTGACTGATACGGCGACACCCATTACCAACATCAGGATGACGGCCGACGGCCTTATATCGTTCGACTTCCGGGGCGGCGACCTTAATGCCGTCCATGACCTCTTGACCCGACGTGCCGCCGGCGATGCCTGTTACGACTTGTCGGGCCGACGTGTCGCCGGCCGTCCGGGAAAGGGCGTCTATATCGTTGAAGGAAAGAAAATTGTCATACATTAACAATAACCAACAAAGCTTATGCGCGTAATTATCGAACCCAATTATGATTTGATGTCCCAGTGGGCCGCCAATCATGTCGTCGAGCGTATCAACGCCGCACAACCAACCCCCGAGAAACCCTTTGTGCTTGGTCTGCCCACCGGCTCTTCGCCCATCGGCATGTACCGTGCATTGGTGAAAGCCTGTCAGGAAGGGAAAGTGTCGTTCAAGAATGTCGTGACTTTCAACATGGATGAGTACGTCGGACTGCCCGAGAACCATCCCGAGAGCTACCACAGCTTCATGTTCAGCAACCTCTTCAACCACATCGACTGCCCGCGCGAGAACATCCACATCCTCAACGGCAACGCCCCCGACCTGGTTGCCGAGTGCGAGGCTTACGAGCGGGAGATAGAGAAGTTCGGCGGCATCGACCTCTTCCTCGGCGGCATCGGCCCCGACGGTCATATTGCCTTCAACGAGCCAGGCTCCTCACTGAGCAGCCGCACGCGGCAGAAGACGCTGACCACCGACACCATCATTGCCAACTCGCGCTTCTTCGAGGGCGACATCAACAAGGTGCCCAAGACGGCGCTGACCGTCGGCGTCGGCACCGTGATGGCCGCCCGCGAGGTGATGATCCTGGTCAACGGCCATGCCAAGTGCCGTGCCCTTCAGGCTGCCATCGAGGGCTCGGTCAACCATATGTGGACCATCTCGGCCCTGCAGACGCACCAGCACGGCATCATCGTGGCCGACGAGGCTGCCTGCGACGAGCTGAAGGTGGGCACCTACCGCTACTTCAAGGATATTGAACGTAACAACCTTTTGTAAAGTTAAAAAGAGAGAAAAAAGCCGCACCGAGCGGCTTTTTTTCTTTTTTTTTTTGTACTATTCAGATAATTTCGTACCTTTGTACGCTGAATTTCGAAAAAGAGCATGCTCAAGACCCTCTTTTCCGTAAGTATTTGTGTAGACATCTAACTAACGTATTGGAAACCAACGGTTTCTGCCTCATCGTTAGGAAGAGAGGATGTGTTGTAATCTTACATAAACTATCAATAGATGAAGCATTTCATTACTTTACTGTTCCTGTTGTTGTTCCTGCCTTTGGCCGCCCTTGCCCAGTCAATGAGCGACAATCAGGTGTTGGAGTTAATCAAGAGCGAGACAGCCGCCGGTTCTTCGCGGTCGCAGATTGTCACCAAACTGGTGCAGCGCGGTGTCAACATCGACCAGATTCGCCGTGTCCGCGATAAGTACGAGCGGCAGCAGCGCACCCGTGGCCTCAGTGGCGCCAACGGCGATGCCGGGCGCGAGATTGACGCCCGTCTGCGCTCCAACAACTCGGAAATCGACGAGGAGATAACCTCTGGCAAGAGCGACACCGGCAGTCAGCTCGGCGGCGCCGCCGACCTCATCTACGAGGAGGCGGTGCAGGAGGGCGAGAGCGATGCCACGGTCAGCGATGCCGCTGACAAGAAGATCTTCGGCCACGACATCTTCAACAGCAAGCTGCTGTCGTTCGAGCCGAACATGAACATTGCCACGCCGCAGGACTACGTCCTCGGCCCCGGCGACCAGCTGGTCATCGATATCTACGGTGCCTCGCAGAAGTCCTACCAGCTGACGGTGTCGCCCGAGGGGACGGTGACCGTTCCCGACTACGGACCCATCACCGTCTCGGGCATGACGGTGGCCGCCGCCAACAGCCGCATCCAAGCCAGCCTCGGCTCCCGCTACAGCAGTTCGAGCCTGAAGGTGAGCGTCGGCCAGACACGTACCATCATGATCAACGTCATGGGCGAGGTCAACAATCCCGGCACCTACCATCTGAGTGCCTTCGCCAGCGTGTTCCATGCCCTCTATGCGGCAGGCGGCATCAACGGTCTGGGAACCTTGCGTAACGTCCGTGTGATCCGTGGCGGCAATCTCGTTACCCTTGTCGACATCTATGAGTATATCCTGAACGGCCGTCTGGCCGGCAACATCCGCCTGAAGGACGGCGACGTCATCCAGGTTGGCCCCTACGACTGTCTGGTCAACGTCACGGGTAACGTCAAGCGGCCGATGTACTACGAGATGCGCGCCAACGAGAGCGTTTCCACGCTGCTGAAGTATGCCGGCGGCTTCTCTGGCGATGCTTACCGCAAGAATGTCCGACTGATACGCAAGTCTGGCGAACGTTTCGGCGTGTTCAACATCGATGAGTTCGAGCAGACCTCGTTCAAGGTGGCCGACGGCGATGCCGTGCAGGTAAGCGCCATCCTCGACCGTTACGAGAATATGGTTGAGGTCAACGGTGCCGTCTTCCGTCCCGGCCAGTACAGGCTTGGCGAGCAGGTGACCACCGTCCGCAGCCTCATCGAGCAGGCCGACGGCCTGACCGAGGATGCCTTCACGGCCCACGCCGTTCTCCACCGCCTGCGTGCCGACCGCTCCTTGGAGGTCATCCCCGTCGACGTGGCTGGCATCATGGGCGGTACGGTGGCCGACATTCCGCTGGCCAACGAGGACGTGCTGTTCATCCCCACGCAGAGCGAACTGATAAGCAATCGCTACGTGCAGATTGATGGCGAGGTACGGTCGCCCGGACGCTACCAGTGGGCTGCCAACATGTCGATTGAAGACCTGGTGATGAAAGCCGGCGGACTGACCGATGCCGCCTCGGTGTCAAAGGTCACCGTCTCGCGCCGGCTGGTCGACCCGAAGGCCACCAAGGCCACCTCCGACCTGGCCAAGACCTACAGCTTCTCGCTGAAGGACGGCTTCGTCATCGACGGCACGCCGGGCTTCATGCTTGAGCCTTACGATATGATACAGGTCTTCCGCAGCCCCGGTTTCCGAACGCCGCGCTCTGTCACTATTTCCGGCGAGGTCAACTTTGCCGGCAGCTATACCCTCGAGAAGAAGAACCAGCGCCTGAGCGACCTCGTTCAGATGGCCGGTGGCGTCACCGACGATGCTTACATTGAAGGTGCCCGCCTGGAGCGCCGTATGGACGAGACGGAGCGTGCCCGCCTGCGCATGGCCCTGCAGACGGCCCGCATGAGTGCCGAGGGCAACGACTCCGTGGCCATCGAGAAAATCCAGCAGAGCGAGGTCTATCAGGTGGGCATACACTTGGATGAAGCCTTGAAGAACCCCGGCGGCGACGCCGACATCGTGCTCCGCGAGGGCGACCAGCTGGTCATCCCTGAGTACGAGGGGACGGTCAAGATCAGCGGTGACGTGATGTACCCCAACACCGTGGCCTTTGAGGACGGCCATAACTACAAGTGGTACGTGCGCCAGGCCGGCGGCTTCGGCGAACGGGCCAAGAAGCGCAAGACCTACGTCATCTACCCCAACGGCACGATGGCACAGGTGAACCACGGTGCCGATATCACGCCGGGCTGCGAGATCATCGTTCCTTCGAAGCCCAAGCGCGAGGCCATGACCACCGCCCAGTGGATAGGCATCGGCTCGTCGGCTGCCTCTGTCGGTACGATGATTGCCACCATTATTTACATGTTAACGAAGTAACGGCATGACGATGGAACAGAATAACATGGAAGAAATTGCGCCCGTGGAGAAGCCGGCCATTGACTTCGGCGCTCTCTGGCGGTCGGTGACGAAACGCAAGAAGACCTATTATAAGGTACTGGGCATCACCTTTGTCCTTGCCTGTGTTTACGCATTCTCCCTGCCCAGGGTCTACAAGTGCGAGGTGATGCTCGCACCGGAGCTGTCGACGAGCCGCAGCACCAATTCCTTGGCTTCGCTGGCACGGTCATTTGGCATGAGGCTGGGCAGCAGCGCCCTGGGCGGCGGCAGCGAGGCTCTCCTGCCCACGCTCTATCCTGACCTGATGAACTCGGTCGACTTCAAGACCAGTCTCTTCGACGTGAAGGTCTGCGCCAAGGACAGCGTCAGGCCCAAGAGCTACTACGACTACCTGCTCAACGACCAGAAGCGCACGTGGTGGAGCAGCGCCATCAGCGGCACCCTCAATGCCCTCGTCAGCCTCATCGCCACCAAGGACACGACCGACAACTCGAAGGTGAACCCCTTCAGGCTGACGAAGCAGCAGACCCGCATCGCACAGATCATCGACCGCAAGGTGGTGTGCGACGTCGACCAGAAGACGCTCGTCATTACCATCAACGTCCGCGACCAGGACCCCGTCATCTGTGCCACCATGGCCGACTCCGTCAAGGAGCGCCTGCAGGAGTTCATCACGAACTATCGTACCAACAAGGCGCGCGTCGACTATGAGTACAACAAGAAGTTGTGTGCCGAGGCGAAGGCGCGCTACGAGAAAGCCCGCCAGCGCTATGCGGAGTTTGCCGATGCCAACCAGGACCTGGTGCTGCAGAGCGTCCGCACCAAGCTGACCGATCTCGAGAACGACCTGCAGCTGCAGTTCACGGCCTATCAGACGTATGTGGCCCAGCTACAGAACGCCGAGGCTCAGGTGCAGCAGGACACGCCCGCCTTCATGACCCTCCAGAGTGCCACCGTGCCGGTGAAGGCTTCGGCTCCCAGCCGGAAGAAGATTGTGTTCATCTTCCTCTTCCTGGCATTCGTCGTAACCACGGTACGCGCTTTCCACAAGGATGGCCTGTTGCTGCCCCTGTTAGGCATTTCGTAGAAATAAAAAAGTTTAAAAGTGCCTACACTGCTTACACTAAGGCGTAAACGGCTGACGTACAGATCGTTTCTTTGTGTAGGCAAATTCATTTAGTGTAGGCAACTACCCGAAAATACGTAAAAAAGATGGCTTTCGACTTCAATTTAGTGCCCGATTGGTGGGCTGTATGCCTGCATACAGACTGTCCGCAGGCCGACTCCTGTCTACGCTTTGAGGCCGGTCAGAGCGTACCGTCGACGGTGACGGTCTGGCCCGGCGTGGTGCATGGGGCACGGCATGACGGCACTTGTGCCTGCTATGTCAAGAATGAAAAGGTTCGCGTCGCGCGCGGATTTAATAATATGTTCGCGCGCGTGAAGAGCCGTGACGACATCTATGCCATGCGGCGCGAACTTACCGACTACTTGGGCAGTGTCGGAACCTTCTATCGCTGCAAGAGCGGCGAACGGACGCTCGGTCCCGAACAGCAACAGTGGATTCTGCAGCTCTTCGGCCGGCATGGTTACACCGAGGGCCTGGAGTTCGACGAATATGCCGACACTTACTACTTCGAACCGAAACATTGAGATTTGTTCCACAGGCTGGAATAATTATTCCACGCTGTGGAACAAATGTTCCAGCCTGTGGAAACACCAAGAAACACCAAGATATGAAGTTCTCAATCGTCAACATCGACAAAAAGAAGCAGCTGCACCTGCAGGTGAAGTCGGCTGAGTGGTTCTTCAAGCGCATTACTGCCGACACGAAGACCGCTCTCGTCGGCAACCTGCGCCGCCACGTCGAGGCGTTCGGCGACAACGGCAGCTACGAGGGCCGCGTGCCCGTGCCGCGGGTGTTCCCGCTGGTGGAGCTGTCGAAATCGGCCAACGACAACCTCGATGTCACCGCTTTTAATGGCCTTGTGCCGCTCCACGTCGCCGACTTGCTGAGAACTGACGACCTGGAGGCGGTGAAGGAGTCGGCCAAGATGATGCCGATGACCTACGCTGCTTTCACCGGTGCCGACGGCCGCAGCCTGGAGATTCTTGTGGCGGTGGCTCCGAAGGACGGTCTGCTGCCGCAGCGGGAGGCCGACATCGACAGCTTCTGTAGGATTGCCTACGACGTTGCCTTCGGTGCCTATAGCGGTGTGTTGTCAAAACCGATTGAGCGCCAGTCTGTTACGTCGCGCTTCTGCTTCCGCCTGACGCTCGACGAAGTGCCGTATGTCAATCCTGCTGCCGTCGCCCTGAAGGTCGATGTCAGCAACATGATACTCTCCGACGCGCAGCTCTCCGACACGGGTGCCGACGAGCAGCGCGAGATGGACATGAAGCTCTATGCCGACTACGAGATGATGTACAAGCAGGCGGCCGAAGAGGCTTTCGAGGAGACGGCCGACGTCATTGAGAGTCAGCGGCAGCAGGCATACATCACAGAACTGGCCCGGAGAATGTGCCTGAAGGGCGTGCCCGAGGAGGAGACCTATCTCCACCTGCGCAACCACTATCTGTTCGAGCATACCTACGAGGAGTTTGAGTTCCGGGCCATCGTCGAGGCCGTCTACTATGAGAACAAGCCGGAGCGGTCGGCCGACGGAACGGCCACCAGCCAGGAAATGCGTCGGCTCATCAGGTTCCTCACAACCCGCTACGTCTTCCGCTACAACACGGTGCTCGGATATACGGAGTATCGTCCCAACAATACGTGGATACAGGACTGGGCCGCCTGCGACGAGAACGTCATCAACGGCATGAGCATCGAGGCGCGGCTGGCCAACCTTGACATCCACGATAAGGACGTGCGCCGCTATGTGCGCTCGAACATGATCAGGCAGTGCGACCCCTTGCAGGACTACTTCTGGAAAATCCGCGATGCCTGGGACGGCAAGACCGACCACATCGGCCAGCTGGCACGCACCATACCCTGCCGGCTGCCGCAGTGGGAGCAGTGGTTCCGCAAGTGGTTCCTTAGCATGGTCGCCCAGTGGCTGGGCTGTATGCGCGACTACGGCAACGCCCTCGTTCCGCTGCTCATCTCGCCGCAGGGCGACGGCAAGTCGTTCTTCTGCCGCAACCTGCTGCCGCGCGAACTGCAGTGGGGCTTCCTCGAGAACCTCGTTGTCGAGGACAAGAAGCAGACCCTGCAGGCGATGCACAACTTCCTGATAATCAGTCTCGACGAGTTCAATCAGGTCAGCCAGAAGACGCAGGAAGGCTTCCTCAAGAACGTCATCCAGCTGCCACGGGTGAAGATCAAGCGCCCCTACGGCAAGCACGCCGAGGACTTCCCCCGCATGGCCTCGTTCATAGCCACCTGCAACGAAGCCAGCGTGCTCTCCGACCCCACCGGCAACCGCCGTTTCATCGGCGTTCAGCTGACGGCTCCCATCGACACCAACTACAAGCCCAACTACGCCGCCCTCTACAACCAGGCCTACACCATTGTCACCGAGCAACGCGAACAGTACTGGCTGACACCCGAGGAGGTGAAGCAGCTGATAGCCCACAACCGCCAGTTTGAGGTGCTGCCCCCCGCCGTCCAGTATTTCAACGAGTATTATACCGTCGTCAGCGACGAGGCCGACGGCGAGTGGCTCTCGCCCACCGCCATCTACACCCGTCTGCGCCAGATAGCCGGCAGCGGCCTGAAGGCCAACGGCGTGGCCGCCTTCGGCCGCTACCTGACGAACATCGAGGGCCTCCAAAGCCGCCGCATCGGCAACAACCGTCAGTATCTGGTGCGCGAAAAGAAATAACAAACAGAAATGAACGCAATGGAAAGACGTTATCCGGTAGGTATCCAGACGTTCTCGGAAATCATCAGAAGAGGGTATCTGTATGTTGACAAGACCGATTTGGTGTGGCAACTGGCTCATTTTGCAAAATTCATCTTTTTGAGTCGTCCCCGACGTTTTGGCAAGTCCTTACTGTCTTCTACGCTTGAGTCCTATTTCCAGGGCGACCGTGAACTGTTTGAGGGCTTGAAGATTATGACGCTGGAGCAGCAGTGGGAGCAATTCCCTGTGCTCCACTTCGACTTGAGCGGTGCCAGGCATCTTCCGCCCCAAGGTGTTAGGGATGAGCTACTAATCCTGCTGCTTGACGGCTATGAGCGAGTCTATGGCTCAAACCCCAAGGAGACGTCGCCAGGTATGCGTTTAGCTGGGCTTATTGACCGGGCATACGAGCAGACAGGTAAGCAGGTCGCCATTATCATCGACGAGTATGACGCCCCGTTGCTCGATGTGCTTCACGAGGAAGAAAGGCTGGCCGAAATGCGCGAGGTGATGCAGGAGTTCTACCAGCGTCTGAAGAGGCAGGAGCCGAAAATCAAGTTCTGCTTCATTACTGGTATAACGAAGTTCTCTCAGCTGAGCATATTCTCGACCCTGAACAATATGCTCAATGTAACGATGAACCCGTTGTTCTCAGCCATTTGTGGAATTACCGAGGAGGAACTGACGACAGTCTTGGCTGAAGACATTCGCCTCTTGGCCAGTGAATATGGATGTACGGCGGAGACAATGCAGCTGAAACTTAAACAGAGATATGATGGCTATCATTTCTCTGAGAAGTCGGCTGACATATATAATCCTTACAGTCTGCTGTCTGCTTTCAGACAGGGGCGCATTGACAACTATTGGTTTGACACAGGCACACCAAGCTATCTGATTCGTCAACTGATGCGTTTTAGAACTGACATTACGGATGTGGAGAGACAGGAGGTTCCTGCGTCAGCCTTCGACCAGGCCACGGAGAATATGACCAATGCGCTGCCGCTGCTATACCAAAGCGGCTACCTGACTATCAAGGACTATGACCGCGAGACGTTCATCTCATCTATACCTTGTCTTTGCCTAATCAGGAAGTGAGGACAGGATATGCCGAAGGGTTGCTCCCTTACTATACGGGTTTGGAGGCAAAGGATGTGCAGACGGGCTTCGCGTTGAAGTTCTGGAAGGCACTGAAGAGTGGTGATGTCGATTTGGCTATGCGGGAGATGCAAGTCTATATGGCCAGTGTGCCATACGTGGAGGGCTTCAAGAAAAAATTAGAAGAAGCCTCTGCTGCAGAGGGCTTCTACGAATACACGATGTACCTTATCTTTTCGATGCTCAATGTCTATGCCCGAACCCAGGTAAAGTGTGCCAAAGGCAGGGCTGATATGGTTGTCTGGATGCCGGATACCATATATGTCTTTGAGTTAAAGGTCAATGGCACGGCCCAGGAGGCTCTTGCTCAGATTG
>CAJOLE010000056.1 GCA_905235325.1 uncultured Prevotella sp.
CCACTCAAAGCCCTCCTCGCCGCTGATGGCATCGCGGCGGAAGTTCATGTCGAGCAGCACCACGTCGGGGTGCATCAGGTCACACAGCCGGTCAATCTGTTCCGGACTCTTTGCCACACGAATGTCCTCCACCAGTGGTTTCAGCAGCAGGTTCAGCGCAAAGAGGATGTCCTCGTTGTCGTCGATGACGAGCACCTTGCCTTTTCTCTTTTCTTCCATTCTTTTCCGCTTTTATTCTTTTCCGTTGGCAAAGATAAGGAAAAATTGCCACATACGACCAGCTTTTCCCCACAAAAACGGGCTCATGTATCGCCGTCGCTCAATTTTGTGCGTATCTGCACGGTTTCGTGCGGTATCGCACACTATGCAATGTTGGTTTTAAGATACCATAAAAAATTCCCGCTTGGGGCATAAAGCCTTACGCGGGAACCAATGAAAGGAGGAGTGGTACCTCCAGGAATCGAACCGGGGACACACGGATTTTCAGTCCGATGCTCTACCAACTGAGCTAAGGCACCAT
Organism: uncultured Prevotella sp.; assembly: GCA_905235325.1. GTDB lineage: Bacteria > Bacteroidota > Bacteroidia > Bacteroidales > Bacteroidaceae > Prevotella. Next base: position 521 of record CAJOLE010000056.1, read on the forward strand.
TGTGTCACTAACGTTCCTTTCGTTTTGCGGGTGCAAAGGTACTGCTTTTTTTCCGTTCCTGCAAATTTTTCCGCAATTATTTTCGAAAAATGTTTCTGTGAGCCACTTTTTCTCCTTAAATGATGGTAAAGAGGTTGTAGAAGCCCGTCATCTGGAACACCTTTTGGATTTCGTCGTTGATGTTCTTGATGATGACTTTTCCACCCTTGGCCGATGTCTCCTTACGCAGGGAGAGGAACAATCGCAGGCCGGAACTACTGATATATTCAAGGTTAGTGCAGTCGAGGATGATCTCCTTGTCGGCATTCTCGATCAGTTCAACGACTTGCTCCTGGGCCTTGATGGCAGCAGGTGTGTCGAGGCGGCCATCAAACGATGCGACGTATCCGCCATTCTCTTCTCTAATGTCTAATGTCATAATGCAGAAATATTAGAAATGTTGATATTAAATTTTGCTGTAAATGTTTTTTCTCAGGGTTAGGATGTTCCTTTCGTTGCTTCGCTCATAGCTCATGGCATCCATGATGTTGCGGGTCAGGAAGATGCCCAGTCCGCCTATCTGGCGCTCTTCGAGCGGCTTCGTGGTGTCGACATCTTTCATAGTCGTCGGGTCGAAGGGAATGCCGCTGTCTGTCAAGACGAAGGTGACGCAATTTTCGTCTGTCCGGGCATCGATGTTGACGCTGCCTGCCTCTGGCTTAGGATAGGCATACTCCATGACGTTGACTACGACCTCCTCTAAGGCGAGGTTCAGGCTTATGGTCGTCTCCATGGTGATGCCTGCCTCCTCGCAGAACGTGTCGAGAAACTCGTTCAGCTGCGGAATGGTGTTGATATCGTTCGGCAGGGTCAGGCTGCGCTGTAGGCGTACAAGATTCATGGGCTATAGGGTTATGACAGGAAACCAAGCAGGGCACCGGCTGCTACGGCCGAGCCGATGACACCGGCCACGTTCGGACCCATGGCGTGCATGAGCAGGAAGTTGTGGCGGTCGTACTCAAGTCCGAGGTTGTTAGAGATGCGGGCTGCCATCGGCACTGCCGAGACGCCGGCGTTACCAATCAGCGGGTTCAGCTTCTTGTCGTTCGGCAGGAACAGGTTCATCAGCTTGACGAAGCAGACACCCGAGGCCGTGGCAATGGCGAAGGCGAAGGCTCCGATGATGAAGATGAAGACGGTGTTCATGGTCAGAAACTCGGAGGCCTGCGTCGAGCAGCCCACGGTCAGTCCGAGCAGCATGACGACGATGTCGTTCAGTGCGGCACCGGCCGTCTTGGCCAGACGGGTGGTCTTGCCCGACTCCTTCAGCAGGTTGCCGAAGAAGAGCATACCGAGCAGCGGCAGACCGCTTGGGACGATGAACGTCGTGAGCAGCAGTCCGATGATGGGGAAGAGGATGCGCTCCGTCTGCGAGACGCTGCGGGCGGGCTTCATCTTGATGATGCGCTCCTTCTTGGTGGTGAGCAGTCGCATGAGGGGCGGCTGGATGAGCGGCACCAAAGCCATATACGAGTAGGCACAGACGGCGATGGCTCCCATCAGGTTGGGCGACAGCTTGCTGGAGAGGAAGATGGCTGTGGGGCCGTCGGCACCGCCGATGATGGCGATTCCGGCTGCCTGCGACGGCTCGAAGCCCAAGGCCAGCGCCACCATGTAGGCGCCGAAGATACCGAACTGGGCTGCGGCTCCGATGAGCATCAGCTTCGGGTTGGCCAGCAGGGCTGTGAAGTCGGTCATGGCACCTATGCCAAGGAAGATGAGCGGCGGGTACCAGCCTTGACGCACACCCTGGTAGAAGATGTTCAGCACGGAATTGTCTTCATAGAGGCCGATCTCCAGTCCGGCGTCGGCACGGAACGGTATGTTGCCGAGGATGATGCCCAGTCCGATGGGGACGAGCAGCAGCGGTTCAAAGTCCTTCTTGATGGCGAGCCAGATGAAGAAGGCACCTACCGCTATCATAATGAGGTTGCCCACCGTGGCGTTGGCGAACGCCGTGTAGGTGAGAAACTCATTGAAGTTCTGTATGATAAACTGTCCAAGATCCATAACTTTTCACTTATCACTTATCACTTTCTACTTCTCACTTCACCCGATGGTCAGCAGCACAGTGCCTTCCATGACAGTCTCGCCGGGCTTGACGGCGATGGAGGTGATGGTGCCGGCATATTCAGCCTCGATGTTGTTCTGCATCTTCATGGCCTCGAGCACGAGCACGATGTCGCCGACGCTGACCTGCTGGCCGATGCTGACCTTGATGTCGGTCACAGTGCCTGGCAGCGGGGCCTTGATGGGATTGCCGGCTCCGGCAGGAGCGGCGGCCTGGGCTGGGGCAGGGGCTGCCGCCGGGACTGGCGTGGGAGCCGCAGCCTTCGGCGCCTCCACCTTCGGGCGTGCTATGGTGGGATGCTTGGCAGCGTTGATGGGCTTCTGCATCTCTACTTCGAACGGAATGCCGTTCACGTTTACTTTCGCTATGTTGCCTTCTACTTCTTCTATCTCTACTTCGTAGTCGACACCTTGTACTTTATATTGATACTTGTTCATTTCTTGTATTAACTGTTACGGTTTTTCGATGTTTCGATGTTTCGATGTTTCGATGTTTCGATGTTTCGATGTTTCGATGTTTCGATGTTTCGATGTTTCGATATTTCGATGTTTCGATGACTTCTCTCTTCAGACGTGGAACTGAGTCATCTGGTGGAATTCGTCGTTCCAGGGCGAGGACGACTTCTGCTTGATGGTGATGATGCCCGACTCCACGTCGTGGACATTGTCCTCATACTGCTTCAGTGCCATGCCGATGACGGCCATATACACTTCCTTGTCGATGCCCTTCGTCTTGAGGCCCTCCTGCAGGATGACCCCCGTCCTGTGTACGGTCTCGGCCGTCTTCTCCACCGTCTTGGTGATGGGCTTGATGGGATGCGTGTTGGCTACCTTCTTGGCGGTCTCAATATGGCGCATCAGCATTCCGAAGAGCGAGAAGAACAGGAACAGCACGGCCAGACAGGTGAAGACGATGCCCATAGCCAGCAGCGTGATGCCGAATCCGTAGGGGTCTTCGCGCTTCAGCTTGGCATCCTTGGTCTCGTCGGTCTTGATGAAGTTCTCTGTGCCGGGCGTGACGTTCTGTGCCGATTTCACCGTCCATTTCTTGCCTTGGCGGGCATACGACTGGTCGGCATTGAGGGCAGGCACGGTGACGGAGTCAATCAGCTCGACGGCGTTGCCGTTGTAGAGTGCAATCCATACAGGCTCCGACATGGGAACCTTCAGCGAGAGGTGCAGCTTGCCCCGTGCGGGGTTGGAGCCTGCGAAGAATACTATGTGCTGCCGACCGCCGAGGCTGGTGCGGACGTCGCCCGAGGGGATGACGCTCATGCGCTTGATGCGGTCAGGCACGCTCATCTGCTGGTCGAGCACGCTGCGGTCGGTCGTCAGGTACATACCGCGGATGTTGTAGGTGGTGAACGATGTGTTCTCCAACTCTATCCACGCTTCGTGCTCACCAAATTCGTCCAGAATGCTGGCGGTGTTGTTGGTCAGCACCTCGTTGATGACGATGTTCTTGGCTCCCTGGCCATACACCGTCGAGGCTCCCGACAGCAGCAACGCGCCGCAAAGTAATCCGAATTTATTCATTGTCGTGTATTATTATTTTAGGTCTTTATCCGCAGAAGAAGAGAACCACCAGCTGGGCCGTCAGTATTCGCAGGAACATCGACAGCGGATAGACGGTCGAGTAGCCCAGTGCCGGGGCATCCTTCGAGCAGATGCTGTTGGCATAGGCCAGTGCGGGCGGGTCGGTATAGGTGCCGGCCATCATACCGGCTATGGTGAAGTAGTTGAACTTGAACTTCAGACGGGCTATCGGGCCGACAATCAGGATGGGGATGACGGTTATCAGGAAGCCTGTCAGCACATAGTAGAGTCCGTTGCCCTCGAACACCGTCTCGAAGAACGAGGCACCGGCCTTGATGCCCACCGAGGCCAGGAACAGCACCAGTCCTATCTCGCGCAGCATCATGTTGGCCGACGTCGAGGTGTAGGTCACCAAGTGAATCTTATAGCCGTAGCGGCCAATCAGAATGGCGATGATCAGCGGGCCGCCGGCCAGACCGAGCTTCAGGGGCACGGGCATACCGGGGATGGCAATGGGCAGCGAGCCGAAGATGAGACCGAGGAAGATTCCCACGAAGATGGTGGCAATGTTCGGCGCATTCAGGCGGCGGAGTGAGTTGCCCATCTTGTTGGCAACGCGGTCGACGGCATCCTCCGGACCTACCACCATGATTCGGTCGCCTACCTGGAGGGGCAGTGATCCTGATGCAAAGAGGTCCATGCCGTGGCGCGTCAGTCGGGTGACATTGACGCCGTGAACGCTTGAGAAGTGCATCGATGCCAGCGTCTTGCCGTTGACGGCGGGGTTGGTGACGAGTATGCGCTTCGACACCAGCGGCTGGTCTGACTGCTCAAAGTCGATGTCCAGCTTCGGACCTATGAAGGCCGTGATGGCTTCCTGGTCCGCCTCGGCACAGACGATGAGCATCTGGTCGCCCAGGTGGAATATCGTGTCGCGGTTGGGAATCGACAGTTCACCGTTGTGTACGATGCGCGACACGACGAAGTCACGGTTCAGGAAGTCGTGAACCTGTAGCAGCGTCTTACCCTCTAAGTATTTATTCGACACCTCTAAGTGCATCTTGTAGGGCTTCTTCGCCACGTTGTTGTCTTCCTCGGCCGCCAAGTCCTCCTCTTCCTTCTCAAGCTTCACCTTGCAGATATACCTTATTAAAATGGTGGCACCGATGATGCCCAGCACGCCGAGCGGATAGGCACAGGCGTAGGCCGAGGCTATCGGCGGGGCATCGTTTCCGAACACCGTGCTCAGTGCTTCGTTGGCGGCACCGAGACCCGGCGTGTTGGTGACGGCACCGTAGAGCGTACCCACCATCATGGGGAGCGAGGTATTGTCGGAGGTGTTGAAGAAGATGAAGTAGCAGGCAAACATCACGACGATGTTCAGCAGAATGGCCGTCGTGGCCAGACCGTTGAGCTTCACACCGGCCGTGCCGAAGCTCTCGAAGAAGCCCGGACCCACCTGCAGGCCTATCATGAATACAAACAGGATGAGACCGAAGTCCTGGACGAACGTCAGGATATCTGTCGGAGCTGTGAAGCCGATGTGCCCGGCTACGATACCGGCGAAGAGCACAAAGGTGACGCCGAGCGAGATGCCGAAAATCTTGATCTTCCCAAGGTAGACACCTATGGCTATGACCACAGCGTAAAGTGATGCGATATGGGCGACAGAATCTGTCGTCATGAACAAGTCCTTAAGCCATTGAAATGATTCCATAACACACTTTTGCAAATTGTGGTGCAAAGGTAGCAAGAAAATGGCACAAAAGAGCTAAAATTGTGCAAGTATTTTCGCACTTTTAAATTCTTTAACGTTCAAAGTGCTGGTAGTCCTTGAGCGAGCGCCACGCCCCGCCCCATGTAAAGCCGTGCTTGACGAACAGCCGGTAGCACAAATCGCTCTTGTCAATCATGTACCGTTGCTTCCTGCTGCGGTTCACGTATTTCCCCGCCGTGGCTGGCTGCACCGAGGTGCTGCCGTCAGCCTGTCGCCTGACGCAGGGGTTGTAGAGCGGGTTGATGTCGATGGCCAGTCCCCGTGAGTGCTTCGACAGCTTGTCAGAGCCGGCGATGGGCCGGTAGTTGAAGCAACTGGTGTTGTTGGCCCTCATCGAGCGTTCGTCGTCAGCGTCATAGTCGTCAATCAGTTGCATCCGCTCTATCGGATATCGGTGTTCGTACAGTTCTTGAAAGATTTCCTTCAAGTCGTTAGCTATCACTTTGTTACAGACGAGTTCGCCAACATAGACATTCCCGTCTCCTCCATAATGCGACAGCTGTAGGTAACGCAGTTCCGAACGAGGCACCGTACAGTCTGCCCCATACGACTTCCCCTTCATACGCTGGAACACCTCATCGCTGATAGTGTCGATGCTGAATGTCTGGCTGCTGAGGCTGCCGAAGCCTGCTGCCATCCACCATAATATCATTGCTATTCTCTTCATATCGTCGGCAAAGTTACAAACACTTTCTGAGATACCCAAACTTTCGCCCCCTTTTTTCCTGCAAATATTTTGCATAGGCGAAAGTTGAATTAAGTAAGCGGTATTTTGGTTGTCCACTCCGTCACCGTCCGTTCGTCGCGGCTGAAATTGATACCCACCTCCACGACGCGACGGCTGTCAAGGGCAAAGGCGGCGCCATAGTTCTTTCTGACAGCCTGCTCAATGGCTTCGGTGGACGAACGACCGTATTTCAGTTCTAAGACGTAAATGGTCTTAGGCATACACAGCACGATGTCGATGCGGCCGTTGGCGGTCTGACGCTCTGCTTCCACATCGGCGCCGTAGGCCACGAGCAGCGTGTAGAGCACCGACTGATAGTGACGCTCATTGTTGTTGTTGAGCGAGTAGGGATAGCCCGCAAAGAACATACGCAGGGCCTCGAGGAATGGCTCGATGTCGTCTGAGCGGCGGAACTGCATATAGGCCTGGCGCAGTCGGTTGCGCCCCGTGGCGTAGTCGTTCGACACATATTTATATAAGGTTCGCGCAAATCCCATGCGCACCTCGCGGTTGGGGAAGCCCAAGGTGTAGGTCTGCGTCTCGGCATCGTAGTCCTTGATGCTCAAGTAGCCGCTCTGGAAGAGCAGCGGCACCACGTCGGTAATGGTCTCGCCGATGGGCGTGTCGAAGCCGTCGGAGCTGGTCTCCACCCCTTCCAGCTCGTCCATGTCCATCTGTTGGTGCTGCATGAGCTCAATTATCATGGTGGGCGTGGCCGAGGCAAACCAGTAGCTGTCCACCTTCCTGCTGTTCAAGGCATAAAACAGACTGAAAGGATTGTAGACATCAATCATGCGCTCGGCAAAGTGATAGCCGTCGTACATATCCTTCAGCTCGGCCAGTGCCGCCTCGTAGGTCTTTCCCGTGTTTTGGGCAAACTGTTCAATGTCGGGCTGCAGGGCTGTGGTCAGTTCCTCCTCGGTGATGCCGCAGATGCCCTCATACTGCGGCAGCATCGAGATGTTCTGCAGGTTGTTCAGCTCGCTGAATACGCTCATCTGCGAGAACTTGGTGATGCCCGTGATGAACACAAAGCGGATGAGTGCCCCCTGGCCCTTCAGCGGACTGAGCATATCGCGTATGGTCTGGCGCATGACGTGACGCTCCTCGGGGTGCTCCACTGAGTCGAAGAGCGGAGCGTCATATTCATCCACCAGTACCACGATGTCCTTGCCCGACTGTCTGTAGGCCGCCTGAATGATTTTTGTCATGCGGGTGCCGGGGGTGCCATCATCGGGAGGTACGATGCCGTAACGATGTTCATAGTCTGAGAGAATCATGTTGATGGCCGACTGCAAGTGCTTCAGCGTGAAATACTTGCCGTTGCTGAAGTCAATCTTCAGCACCTCGCGCTTCGTCCACTCCTGCTCGTGCTCGCCGATGTAGAGACCGTCGAACAGTTCGCGCTTGCCCTCGAAGTAAGCCTGCATCGTACTGAGCAAGAGTGACTTGCCGAAGCGGCGCGGACGGCTCAGGAAATAGTAGCCAGTGCGCGACACCAACTTATACATATATTCAGTCTTGTCTACATAGACGAATTGCTCCTTGCGTATCCGTTCGAAGCTCTGTATGCCTACTGGGTAGAATCTCTCGTTATTCATATTGTTTGACCTTGACACTTCTATATAACTAACGTTATTTTGGCCTTTGCGTAGAGACGTCACATTGTGGCGTCTCTACTGATGGCTGCAAAGTTATAAAAAAGAATCAGAATGGCCAAAGAAATTTTCTTTTTTTCTTTTGCTGTTTTTAAGATGAGCGTGTGCAATGCGGCTCCATTCGGGTCGTTTGGAGCCGCCATTCGGGTCGTTTGGAGCCGCCATTCGGGTCGTTTGGCGGCTCCAAACGCCCCGAATGGGGGAGGGATGATTTCCGGCGTTTTGGGGCGATTTTGCCCTAAGTTCAAGATAGAAGTGCAATTTTCAGGTAGAGGCGAAGCCAAGACTAATACCTGAAAAACACCGAGGGGTTTGGGGGCGAGCAGCCCCCAAGAGAGGAGAAAGGGAGCTGATTTCAATCTGGCAATGCAAAAAAGGATAATGGGAGACCGAAATCTCCCAGAGATTAATTAACTTTGCATTGCTTATGTACAAACAACTAACCTCGGAGCAAAGGTACACAATTTCTGTGTTACTACAAAGGAAATGCTCAAAAAAGTCAATCGCGGAAGCGATAGGTGTCCATCCTTCCACTGTCACACGTGAGTTGAAGCGCAACTCAAGCCAGCGTGGGGTGTACAAATGGGACTGGGCCCAGAAGAGGGCTGACAAGCGCAGCAGGCGCCAGCCGGGTAACCGTGCCATCAGCAAGGCTGTATGGGGCGAAGTCAGGCACCATCTTGTGGATGACCAGTGGTCTCCAGAGCAGATATCCGGCTATCTGGCAAGAGACGGGATAAGGATATCCCATGAGACCATCTACAAGTGGATCAGGCAGGACAAGCACGACAGGGGGACCCTGTACAAGCATCTCAGGCACAGACTCAAGCACCGCAGCAGGCCAGTGGGGGCAAAACGGGTAAACATCCCCGACAGGGTCAGCATACACGAGCGGCCCGCAGAGGCGGACGGCAGGAGATTCGGTGATCTGGAAATGGACACCATAGTCGGGCCGAACAACCAGCATGCAATAGTCACCGTCATAGAGAGGAATACCAACAGACTGTTCATGGAGAAGCTCAAGTATGGAAAGGACGCGGAGCAGCTTGCCCGTACAGTAATCGCCATGCTCAGCCCTTTCAAAGACAGCATACTGTCCATAACGACAGACAACGGAACGGAGTTCACATGCCATAAGATGATAACAGAGGCTCTCGGTGCACAGGTGTACTTCGCAGACCCGTACTCATCATGGCAGAAGGGAGCCATAGAGAATGCCAACGGACTGATACGTCAATACATCCCAAAGGGCATGCCGTTCTCGGAACTTGACGAAGAGGACATAGGGGAAATAGCAGACAAGATAAATGCAAGACCAAGGAAAAAGCTCGGATTCGAGACGCCAATGGCCTGTTTTGAAGAAAAATTCAAAAAGTGTCACTCAAATATCAAATAAGAATAGTAACTTTGCACACAAAACGGAAAAGAAGATGAAGAAATACAATTACGACAGACTCAAGGATGCCTACCGACAGTTCAGCACAGCTGAGACCGAATATATGAAGGCATGCAATCAAGATGACGGGCAGAACCAATGGGAAAAGGAAGAAATCCTAAACGCCTGCACAGACATCCTCACCGTCACTGTGAAGGAGATCCTAGAGGATGAAGAGGACTTCATACAATAGAAAGTGCGATTGCACTTGCCAGTTGAATTCGCGAGCTGTATAAGAAAGTTAAATATGTTATATTTTCATAATTTGGACGGCGAAAACCGCCTGAAACCAAACGCGGGGTTTGGCGACGTTGTATATTTGCAACCCCATAGCGGCCGGCCGGTGGAGCAGTTCCCAGAGGGGAGTGGGGTAGTGTACTCCTCCCCTTAGCCCCCCTGATAAAGGGGGCATGAGGGAGGGAGTACAGTACACTACCCCATACCCCAGGGGAACTGGCGGGCGGAGCGGTTGTAGCGGTTGGCCCGGATTCCGACGCCCGGAGTCGTCGGCTTCTATGAAGGGCCACTGCCGTGTGCATGATTTCCGGTCGCTCTTCTGCGATGGTTCGATATTTCAATTATTTGTATAAAAATATAATATTTACTAAAAACTTCTTTAGTTCGGAAAAAGTTTGTATCTTTGCACATTGTTTCGCTGTTACTACACAACTTATATAAATACACAAACTATGTCAAACAACAAAGAGAAACTCTTCAGCGAGTTCCAGGCACCGACCACCCAGGAGTGGTTGGACAAGATTGAGGTTGACCTGAAAGGGGCCGACTTCCAGAAACGGCTCGTGTGGAGAACAAACGAAGGTTTTAATGTGCAGCCGTTCTACCGCCGCGAGGATTTGGCAGATCTGAAGGCTGTTGATTCCTTGCCCGGCGAGTTCCCCTTCGTCCGCGGCAACAAGAAGGACAACAATCTCTGGTACGTCCGTCAGGACATCAAGGCTGAGGATGCCAAGGCTGCCAATGAGAAGGCTATCGACGTGCTGAACAAGGGCGTCGACTCGCTCGGCTTCCAGATTGCCGGCAAGGACGTCAGCAAGGAGTTCGTGGCCACGCTGCTCGACGGCATCCTGCCGCAGTATGTGGAGCTGAACTTCAAGACCTGTCAGCGCCACAGCGTGGAGCTGGCCGAAATCCTGGTGGACTACTTCAAGGAGAAGTCTTATCCATTAGACGAGCTGAAGGGTAGCATCAACTTCGACCCCATCAGCAAGATGATGTGCAAGGGCAAGGACACCTCTGCCGCCCTTGAGCAGGCCAAGCCGCTCATCGAGGCGCTGAAGGAGCTGCCCGGCTACAAGTGTATCAACGTGAACAGCGTCCGGCTGAACAATGCCGGTGCCTACATCTATCAGGAGCTGGGCTATGCCCTGGCCTGGGGCGCCGAGTACCTGAACCTGCTGACGGAGGCCGGCGTCGATGCCACTGAGGCTGCCAAGCGCATCAAGTTCAACATGGGTGTGTCGGAGAACTACTTCATGGAGATTGCGAAGTTCCGCGCCGCCCGCCTGCTCTGGGCCCAGATTGTGAAGCAGTACGAGCCCAAGTGCGACTGTGCCTGCCAGATGCACGTCTGTGCCTACACGTCGGAATATAACCAGACCCTGTTTGATTCCTATGTCAACCTGCTGCGCTCGCAGACCGAGACGATGTCGGCCGCACTGGCCAACGTCGACTCCATCGTCGTCACCCCGTTCGACAAGCCATACGAGCAGCCGACGGAGTTTGCCGAGCGCATAGCCCGCAACCAGCAGCTGCTGCTGAAGGAGGAGGCTCACTTCGACAAGCTGGTCGACGTGGCCGGGGGCTCCTACACCATTGAGCACCTGACCGACGCCATCGCCAAGGAGGGCTGGAAGCTGTTCCTCGCCGTAGAGGAGGCCGGTGGCTTCCTGTCCGAGGTCCTGAAGGGCAATGTGACGAACGCCGTGAACGCCACGAACGACAAGCGCCACGCCGCCGCCGCCACCCGCCGCGAGTTCATCCTGGGCACCAACCAGTTCCCGAACTTCACCGAGGTCTCCGATGGCAAGCAGCCCGCCGGTTCTGTATGTTGCTGTAGTACAGCAACAGACGGGACGGAGGCGGAGCTGCCTAAGCTGAACAAGCAGCGCCTGGCTTCGGAGTTCGAGACGCTGCGCCTCGCTACGGAGAAGGCTGAGAAGCAGCCCGTCGCCTTCATGCTGACCATCGGCAACCTGGCCATGCGCCAGGCCCGTGCCCAGTTCTCGTGCAACTTCCTGGCCGCCGCCGGTTACAAGGTGATGGACAACCTCGGCTTCAAGACCGTCGAGGAGGGTGTCGACGCCGCCCTGGCTGCCGGTGCCGACATCGTGGTCATCTGCTCGAGCGACGACGAGTATGCCGAGTACGCCATCCCCGCCTTCCAGTATCTGGCCGGCCGTGCGATGTTCGTCGTGGCCGGTGCTCCCGCCTGCTCTGAGGACCTCAAGGCTGCCGGTATTGAGAACTTCATTCACGTTAAGTCTAATCAGCTCGAAACGCTCCGTGCGTATAATGCTAAACTCGGAATCTAATTTTTTTACCACAGAGAACACTGAGGACACTGAGTTAATATGGAACAGGAACGTTTAGCATATTTGAATGAGATTTCCCGAAAGGTTATCGGAGCGGCTATTGCAGTACATAAAGAATTAGGTCCTGGCTTGCTGGAATCTATCTATGAATTATGTCTTGTGCAAGAGTTGCAGAATCAAGGTGTAAACGTCCTGCATCAGGTTGAAGTCCCTTTATATTACAAAGGAGTGCTTACAGATAAGAAATTTCGTATAGATGTCTTAGTTGAGAATGAAGTCATTGTTGAGCTAAAAGCTGTTGAGACAGTATTACCCATTCATGAGGCTCAGCTATTAACCTATATGAAGTTGTCTGCCAAGAATCTGGGCTTACTTATTAATTTCAATGTGTCAGAATTGAGAAAAGGAGTAAGACGTAGGATACTTGGATAATATTTATCTCTGTGTCCTCTGTGAACTCGGTGTTTCAAGAAAAACAATTATGAGAAAGAAATTTAATGATATCGATATTTACGCTGGCATCCAGCAGAAGGACGGCCAGCAGTGGCAGAAGGAGAATGGCATCAGCGCTAACTGGCGTACGCCCGAGCAGATAGACATTCAGCCCGTTTATACCAAGGAAGACCTCGAAGGCATGGAGCACCTCGACTTCACGGCCGGTATTCCGCCTTACCTCCGCGGTCCGTACTCGATGATGTACCCCTTCCGCCCGTGGACCATCCGCCAGTACGCCGGATTCTCGACGGCCGAGGAGTCGAATGCTTTCTACCGCCGCAACCTCGCCAGTGGTCAGAAGGGCCTCTCCGTGGCCTTCGACCTGCCGACGCACCGTGGCTACGACCCCGACAACGCCCGTGTCGTCGGCGACGTGGGTAAGGCCGGTGTGTCAATCTGCAACGAGGAGAACATGAAGGTGCTCTTCTCGGGCATCCCCCTGAACAAGATGTCGGTCTCGATGACCATGAACGGTGCCGTGCTGCCCATCCTCGCCTTCTATATCGTGGCCGGTCTGGAGCAGGGTGCACAGTTGGAGGAGATGGCCGGCACCATCCAGAACGACATCCTGAAGGAGTTCATGGTGCGCAACACCTATATCTATCCCCCCGCCTTCTCGATGAAGATCATCGCCGACATCTTTGAGTACACCTCGCAGAAGATGCCGAAGTTCAACTCCATCTCCATCTCCGGCTACCACATGCAGGAGGCAGGTGCCACCGCCGACATCGAGCTGGCCTATACGCTGGCCGACGGTATGGACTACCTGCGCACGGGTGTCAACGCCGGTATCGACGTCGATGCCTTCGCTCCGCGACTCTCGTTCTTCTGGGCCATCGGCATGAACCATTTCATGGAGATTGCCAAGATGCGCGCAGGCCGCCTGCTGTGGGCCAAGATCGTGAAGTCGTTCGGCGCCAAGAACCCGAAGTCGCTGGCCCTGCGCACCCACTCGCAGACCTCCGGTTGGTCGCTCACCGAGCAGGACCCCTTCAACAACGTCGGCCGCACCTGTATCGAGGCTATGGCAGCCGTCTTAGGTCACACCCAGTCGCTGCACACCAACGCCCTCGACGAGGCCATCGCCCTGCCTACAGACTTCTCGGCCCGTATCGCCCGTAACACGCAGATCTACATCCAGAACGAGACGAAGGTCTGCAAGCAGATCGACCCGTGGGCCGGCAGCTACTACGTCGAGACGCTGACCAACGAGCTGGTACACAAGGCTTGGGAGCACATCCAGGAGATTGAGAAGCTCGGCGGCATGGCCAAGGCCATCGAGACCGGTCTGCCCAAGATGCGCATCGAGGAGGCCTCGGCCCGCACGCAGGCCCGTATCGACAGTGGTGTGCAGACCATCGTCGGCATCAACAAGTACCGGCTGGAGCACGAGGATCCCATCGACATCCTCGAGGTCGACAACACCGCCGTGCGCAAGCAGCAGGAGGAGAGCCTGGCTCAGGTACGCTCCACCCGCGACGAGGCTGCCTGCCAGGCCGCCCTCAAGGCCATCACCGACTGCGTGCGCGACTTCAAGGAAGGCCGCAAGTCGGAGAACAACCTGCTCGACCTGGCCGTCAAGGCTGCCCAGCTGCGTTGTACGTTGGGAGAGATTTCGGATGCCTGCGAGGAGATTGTAGGCCGTTATAAAGCAGTAATCAGAACAATTTCAGGCGTGTACAGTTCAGAAAGCAAAAACGATGCGAACTTCGAGAAGGCCAAGCAGATGACCGACGAGTTTGCCAAGAGAGAAGGTCGCCGCCCGCGCATCTTCATCGCCAAGATGGGACAGGACGGTCACGACCGTGGTGCAAAAGTAGTGGCTACGGGCTATGCCGACTGCGGCTTCGACGTCGATATGGGTCCGCTGTTCCAGACGCCTGCCGAGGCTGCCCGCGAGGCCGTCGAGAACGATGTCCACATCGTCGGTGCCTCCAGTCTGGCCGCCGGTCACAAGACGCTCATCCCGCAGCTCATCGATGAGCTGAAGAAGCTGGGCCGCGAGGACATCATGGTCACCGCCGGCGGTGTCATTCCCGCCCAGGACTACGACTTCCTCTACAAGGCCGGCGTGGCCTGCATCTTCGGCCCTGGCACCCCGGTGCCTTACTCTGCTGATGAAGATTCTGCTGGATGAGGCGTAATCACCTGACGACGACCTTCTTGCCGTCAACGATATTGATACCCTGTCTGGGAGCGCTGAGGCGCTGACCGCCAAGATTGTAGATTATCGGCCGCTGACACTCAAAGGAGTTTCGGCGGCTGTTTTTTTCGATGCCGTCGGTGCCGAGCAGATAGAGCAGGCCGCGGTAGGCGTCGATCTCGCCGTAGCCGTATTCACTGTTGGGATACGAGAGCCCGGCATCAGGCTGTCGGCAGGTATGGCTGAAGGCGTCGATGATTTCCTCGCGGGTGAGGTCGGGCTTGGCCTGCAGCCAGAGGGCGATGACGCCGGCAACGACGGGCGTGGCCATCGACGTGCCGGTGTTGGCGTTCCAGGCGTAGGTACGTCCCTCATACTCGAAGTGCTCGACGTCTGAACGGATGTCGCGTGCGTCGGGATTGTTTTCCAGATAGTAGCTGCTGTACGACGAGATGACGTTGTCGCCGGGAGCCACGACGTCAGGTTTCAGCAAGCCGTTCATCGTGGGGCCGACAGAGGAGTAAGGAGCGCGCCCACCGACAGTGCGCCCCGCGGAGTAGTTTCGGTACTCGCCTTTATAGTTGGTAAAACCTAAGCGGTGGCTGGTGGCACCGACACAGACGACCGAGGGGAAGCAGGCCGGAGCGTGGATGTTGTGGGTCGTTTCGGCCGCAGTCCATCGCGGGTCGATGTCGGGACGGTTGTCGAGTCCGTTGACCGAGCTTCCGTAAAGCTCGGCGTGGTTGTCGAGGCCCTGAAGAACCAGGGCGATGGGTGGAAGTCCTGACAGGGGCTTGCCGGCAGTGAAGTGTACGTTGTAGACCGTGTCGGCGGTGAGCGCCGAGGGGTAGCGGTCGGTGGTGACGGTGCACGTGTCGCCGCCGATGAACAGTGTGTCGGTCAGTACGGAGTCTCTCAGGAACCGCTCCGAGGTAATGTCAAGGGTGGTGGCCCTGTTATCGTAGACCAAGGCTGAGAGGTGGAGCGGCGTGCGGGTCTTGATGCGGTAGAAGGCCGTCGTCTTGTCTGTCTTCACGAATGCCCCGGCAGCTTCCTCTCCTATAGCTTTCGCCATATAAGTCTTTGTCACGCTCTCGTTGCCCGCCGAGGCTACGATGATGCGGCCCGGACCGGTGATGCTGTCGAGGAAGGCGGCAAAGAGGCTGTCTTCCTGGTTGAGGTAGGGTGGGTAGCCCTCGCTGAACGATGCCACGCAGGGCTTGCCTTCGCGGTCGGCATAGTCGAAGATGTACTTGAAGCCGAGGGCATCAATGGCCGAGGTGTACTTGTCGATGTCGGCAGAGTCGATGAGCTCGATGTTGTCGCTGACGGCATTGCTCACCAGACAGATGTCAGCATCGGGGGCTATGCCCTGGTATGGCGAGTTGTAGCCGCTGCCTGCGGCGATGCCGAGGGTGTGGGTGCCGTGGGTCTGGCTGAGTCCGTCGGCAGAGTGCCGCTGGGCAACGACGACGTCGGTGCCCACGAAGTCGCGGCCTACCGGCAGATGGCTGCCCACGGTGTCCTTCGACAGCTGGTCCCAGAAGGCACCGATGCGATGGCGGGTGGCCGACGCGTCGAGGAAGTTGGGGTGGGTGAGGTCGAAGCCGATGTCCATCACGCCCACGACGACACCCTTGCCGCTGTAGCCCCCCTCAATCGCTCCCATGTAGGGGGCGTATAGGCGGTCGGCTCTGACGATAATGGCGGTGGTGTCCATCGTGGCACGGCCCGTGGGACTGGCCTCGATGCGGCGGACGGCAGGGTGGTCGGACAGCGGGCCAATGCTACTGACGGGAATGCTGACGATGGCGATGTCGCCTTGAGCGGTGAGCGGCTTGCAGCCGTAGGTGCGCCACACCTCGCCAGACTTGTCGGCATCAATGCGGACGAAGGCGGTCAGTGTGCGGACTGACTGTCCACGGTCTACTCCCCTCGAGAGCACTGGTTGTTGCCGGAGGGCCACTTCATGGACATAAGCCGACAACTTACGGTTGTCGGTAGCCTGCCCGCAGACAACTGCGGCCAAAACCAGGGCCAAAATCAACTGCCGTCTCTTCACGCCTCACCTCCTTACTTCTCACTTCCTTACTCCTTACTCCTCCCCTCCTTACTCCTCCCCTCCTTACTCCTCACCTCCTTACTCCTCACCTCCTTACTTCTCACCTCCTTACTCCTCACTCCTTACCGTTGAATCACTTCTTATTCTTCTGATAGTATTCAAGTCCCAGATGGACGTTCTTGATGACAGCCTCTGACGAGAGGGTGGCCCCCGTGACGCCATCAACCTTCTGGCTGGCAGCTTCCTTCACCTTCAGACCGTTCCACTTCGTCTCCAAAGCCTTCTTGACACGGGCGAAGTACTTGGGCGTCTCTTCGTTCTTCAGAAACTCCACCTTCTCCACCTTATTCTTATCAATATAGATTTTTACGGGCGTTGGTGAGATGTAGCCCACGACACTCTTTCCCAAGGTTGTGGTGTTCACGACATATTTGCCATTCTCCTTGGTCATTACTTCGTCCTTCTTAGTAGAGCTTTGAAGGGTGGCAGCCAGCATCACGAGAGCCAGCGAGCCAAAGATTATTTTTTTCATTTCTCTTTGTTGTTGTTGATGTTTTCGTCCTTTTTCGGTGCAAATTTACTGATAATTCCTTAATCCTGCAATAACAATTAGCCAGAAATACGTTTTTTTAGCAAAAAAGTTTGGCTATGTAAAATATTTATTGTTATTTTGCAGAAGTTTACGAACAATAATCATTTAAAAGCGTAATATTATGAAGAAGTTTTTTACAGCTATCGTAGCAATGATGCTGGCCGCGCCTTCGTTTGCGCAGTTCGCCAGCGGTGGTTTCGAACTCGACAACAACAGCGTCTACTATGGAGCACGATTGGGTCTCACGCTGGCAAGCATGTCGGGCGATAATGACCTTTCGGGCTTGAAGTCCGGCCTGACACTGGGTGGCGTCGTCGGGTTGCGCGTCTCTCCGGCGTCGCCCGTGTTCCTTGAGAGCGGTTTCTACTATACCCAGCGCGGTGGTAAGGATGGCGATCTGTCTATGACGCTGAAGAATCTGGAAATCCCCATTATCATCAAGTATGGTATCCAGGCTTCCGACAAGGTTGCCATTCTACCCTTCCTCGGCCCCTACTTCTCCTGGGGTATCGGCGGTAAGTTCAAGAACGACAAGATTGACTTCGAAGAGAGTTCCTACAACTACGTGAACCACGGCGACATGGGTGTCAAGTTAGGCTGCGGTTTAGAGTACGACTTGCTCTATTTAGAGGTCGGCTATCAGTTTGGCGTTGCCAATATTGCCGACGACAAGGGCACTGTCCACAGCAATGCCCTTGTCCTCAACTTCGGTGTGAACTTCTGAAAAATCTGAAAAGTCATCTATAAGGAGAGGGAACCCCGCAGCGGGTCCCCTCTCCTTGCCCATCCAGCCCATCCAGCCCACTCAGCCCATCCATCGAAGTGGTAGAGGCCCGTATCAACTATCTCGCCTACGCTCCTGAGATTTCCGCCGTCATGCTGCGCCGCCAGCAGGCTTCGGCCATCATCACCGCCCGTGAGAAGATTGTGGAAGGTGCCGTCTCGATGGTGAAGATGGCGCTCGACAAACTCTCAAGCGAGAACATCGTTGACCTTGACGACGACAAGAAGGCCGCAATGGTCTCCAACCTGCTCGTCGTGCTCTGCGGCGACGATGCTGCACAGCCCGTAGTGAACACAGGAACGCTGAACCACTAATCGGATGGCAGAGAAGAACACCAAGAGTTTTATACTGCGCGTTGACGCTGAGACGATGAACGCTATAGAGGCTTGGGCTGCGGACGAGTTCCGCAGCACCAACGGCCAGTTGCAGTGGATCATCACCGAGGCACTGCGCAAAGCCAAGCGACTGCCCAAAAAGACGATGGTGAGCACCAATCGTCAGCAACCAACCACTAACAGCAAAGAAGACAATGAAACAGAAGAATAGTTCGACCTGAAGTCCGTCAAGGTGCATCACACCGCTGAGGCAACCGTCTTTGAGATAGCCTTTGCCGTCGTAGCCGTCATCGCCTGGGGCATCATCACGTGGATGATCTATCGTGCACCTGACATTGTGCCCACCCATTTCGATGCGTCAGGCAACCCCAATGCCTACGGGTCACCAATAGGACTTCTCATCCCTGCATCATCCTAACAATAGGTGCTGCCGTCTGCATGGCGGTCGCCTATTTCCCACGACACATCAAAATAGCCGTTGCCGTGGTGCGAGGGACCGCTTGTCACGGTATATCACACCTTCTCTTCTTTCAGCTTCGAAGTGATATCGGTGCCGTTCACACTGATGGTGTAGGAGTTGTAAGAGTCATCGCTGATTGTCATGAACTTAAAGGTATTCGTTGCTGTATTGAAGTCAATTCTGAGAGAACAGCTGCTGTCGTTCCAGTTGTCAGCCCTGAAAATGAGCACGTTGCCATCCTGCTTCATACTACTGCCTTCGAACTCAAATGCATCCTTGCCAGTGACCTTACATGAGAAACTTCCACCTTCGTTGATGATTGTGAAGATAGCTGGCTCATTGTTACGGTTAAACTTATAGGCAATCTCTATCTTTGCACCTTTCACCAGTGCGTCTGCCAGAGTAACATCTTCACCTTTCTCCTTCGGCAGATTGGTAATCTCGACGTTGGAAACCTTCATCTTCATGCCAGTCACCTCGTACTTCGGGTCGCCTGGTATCACCTCCATAGTACTCTCCTTGATGTCGATGATAGCGGTCATCACGAGATCGGAAGTCTTTTTATCCTTGACAGTGAACTTGAGCAGGTTGTTAGCCTTGTCATACTCCATCGTAAAATCAAAATTCTTCTCAGAGGCCTCTGGCGTTGAAGTGGCGGCATCACCTTCTGCGCGTGTCATGGCCCCATCCAACAGTTCATAGGTGTCACCCACCCTTACAAAAACGACGTAGTAGTCCTCGCCGTCGATATTGAAACTAAAAGCCACAATCGTGCCATCCTTCAGGGCATCCTCAAGGGTGACCTCGGGGGCAGTTGCAGGATTGTCATCATTAGCATTACAGGAGGTCAGGCTACTGCCTCCCACCACAGCCGCGATCAGAAATGTCGCGTAGCACAGAATTTTTTTCATTGTCTCCATCTTATTTTTTTTGATTTGTAAAATCATATTACAAGAAGCGGCAAAGATACAAAAAATGCCGCAAATTCAAGGTCTCTGCGGCATAGATTTAAGATAGTTTAGGAGTTAGTGCATCCTTAGTAACTACTCAGCCCCCCCTCTTAGGCATGGGTAGTTAACCTACTGTTGTACGACAGCAAGTATAGCGTTGAATTTGGAATTGCCATTCTTCATTGCG
>CAJOLE010000057.1 GCA_905235325.1 uncultured Prevotella sp.
TCTGGCCACGTCGGGCGTTACCATGGCGAGCAGGATGAGCTTGTTGCGGTAGGTGTCCCAGAAGGAGGGATTGGTGTAGTAGTTGAAGTCGCCCTTGGCCACGCCGCCGCGGTCGCTGGGATACTCGCCGTTCACGTCAGTGCGGAGATGCGGAAAGAGGAAGGTCTTGTAGAAGGTCGAGTAGAGCATTTGCTTCTCGGCCAGCGTCCCGCCTTCCACCTGAATATGTCCCAGGATGTTCTCCCACGTCTTGTCAGCATCCTTCCTGACGGTCTCGAAGCTCTTGCCCTCGAGCTCTGCCTTCAGGTTCTCTTTGGCATTCTCGACGCTGACGAACGAGAATCCGATCTTGAGTTCCACAGGCTTCGTTCCCGTAGGATTCTTGAGCCTGATCATACCGATGGGGCGGGCGGAGTTCCTGCCGCGTTGGTTGAAGTTACGACGGTTCTGTCCGTTCCTGTCTCTATCTGAGGAGGGTGGGGTGGCAGCGGGCTGTTCTTCAGTCACGCTCTCGATGTCCTCCGACAGCTCGCCGTAGAAATAGATGCGCCCTTCGCCGTCCTGGAAGCCCTCGAAGGAATTCTTCCCAGCCTGCTTCAGCTCCCATCTGTTCGGCATGTTGTTGGAGCGGGCAATGTCGATGAGCACGCCCCTGTGGTCGCCTTTCCGGAAAGTGTAGCGGTGATAGCCGCAACGAAGCGTCGTCGTCAGCTCCACGTTCACGTTGTACCTGTCGAGCTGCACGCGGTAATAGCCGGGATGTGCCTCTTCCTTGTCGTGATGATAGGGCGAGGCATAGCTCTCGGGCGTAGGACGCCCCTCGTCGGTGACGGGCAGGATGGGCATGTGGAGCAGGTTCCAGTGGCCCTTGCTCGTATGGGCGAAGCCGTAGATGAGCGAGTCCTCATACTGGTAGCCTGACCCCGAGCGGTATCTCGTCACTGGCGTGAGCTGCACCATCGCATTCGGAAGGGCAGCTCCCGGGAATGCCTCGGCGCCCCATTGCCTTTCGCCAGGCCTGGGCGTGAAGCCCAGGTCTTCGGGCGTCCAGAGCGTCGTAGTGCCCACAAGGGGATTGACATACTGCGTCACCCCTTCCGCCGTGGCAGAAAGGGAGGTGAGAAGACACGATACGGTGATGATGAGTAGTCTGTGCATATTTTGTAACGTTACTTTGATTCCTATCTTTATTTAGACGCATCTCCTCCTGATAAGGTTTAATCGCCGGTGCCTATTAAAATGTGTTAATCTGGGGTGGGGTGGGTTGCCTGGTCGGCGTGACTATAGTGGTTGCCGCCCACAACTATAGTGATTAGCACTCACAATGATAGTGTTTACGTCGCGAAATGACGGCATGGGATGGCAGGATCATTGAAAAAAAATGAGCGAAAGACAAAAGAAAACACACGATTTCCTTTGTTTTTTCCTGATTATATTGTACCTTTGCAAAATGAAACATTTCAGACAAGTCAGCATATTCCTGCTCATGCTCTTAGCGGTAGCAACGGCACGGGCACAAGACGTGGAGCAGCTGCTATGTGAGTTCGACTCGCTGGCCGATGCCACCACCGCCAATCGCTTCTTTGCAGTGCTGCAGGAAAACGGGTTCCTCGACGAACCTGCTACGTTCACCGGTCAGGAACCTCGCGACTCTTTGCGCCAGCAGGTGTGGTACTTTGCAGCAGAGTGGTTCTACGCCCAGCAGGCATACGATGCTGCCGGGCAGTATGCCCGCCGTGCTCTTCCCCTATACGATATAGGAAACGACGACCGTGCCGACTGCCTGAACCTCCTGGCGCTCGTCCATGTCAGGCAGGGCGACATCGCACAGGCTGCCAGCTACGCCAAACAGTGCTTAGAGATAGACCTGCGCAGTGGCGACGACGACCGCATCGCGTCGAGCATGAATACCGTGGCAGGCATCTATATGGCAGGCTACCAGGCCAGAGAGGCCGAGCAGTACATCCTTGGAGCCCTGGAGCACATCGCCCGTGTCGACAATCCCGCCCGCCGTGCCGTCATTCTCGGCATGGCATCGGAAGTATATCACACGATGGGCGACGACCAGCGGGCGCTGCCATACGTCGAAGAGGCATATCAGATAGACTCACTGCTGGGCCGACAGCCGCAGATGGCTATCCGGATGTCGCAGAAAGGCTCTGTCCTGCTGGGGCTGCACCGCTATGCCGAGGCCGAGCGTATCTACCAAGAGGTGATGCCCCGGCTGAAGGCGATGGGCGACTACCACTCATATGCCATTGCCCTGAGCCGCATGGGCATGGCACTGCTCTGCCAGGAACGCCAGCGTGAGGCTATACCCTATTACAAAGAGGCCGCCACGCTGTTCTCGCAGATGGGCGACCTCTATAACGAGATCCAAGCCCACCACGGACTCTATGAGAGCTACTGGACGGTCAATCCCGACTCGGCCAAGGCAGAGCTCGACTGTTTCGACCTGCTGAAAGACTCGCTCTACACACACGCCACGGCCGATGCACTGTCGCGCTACAATGCCGAGTTCGGCAACGACAGGCTGCAGCAGGAGAATGCCTCCGTGCGCCAGGCCCACCGCACTACCATCATCGTAACCGCCGCTGCCATCTTGCTCATCATTGCTGTCGCCCTCATCATCATCTGCATGATGCGTCGACGGCAGCAGAAGGTCACACAGAAGCTGGTGGAGGAGATCAGAAGACTCACCGCCCCCTCTACTGCGGAGGGAGAGAAGGGCAACGCCTCCTCTGCTGAAGATGAGGGACAGCCTCGTGACGAAGAATCGGGATGTGATGCCGCCGACGACCATTCGCCTTTTATCCTGCGGGTCGTTGAAGTGGTGAACGAGGGCCTTTCCGACGGCGACTACAGCGTGGAGACGATAGCCTCGAACATGAACATGAGCGTGTCCACCTTCCGCCGACGGCTGATGAGTGCTACCGGAGAGAGCCCCAAGGCATATATCCTGGCCATACAGATGGAACGCGCAGTGACGCTGCTGACCGACTGCCCCGACATGCCCATCCAGCAAGTGGCACGCCTCTGCGGCTTTGACGAGGCAAGCTCCTTCGGACATACCTTCAGGCGCGTCTACGGCTGTTCGCCCACTCAGTACCGCGAGCGCAAGTCATAATGACCCTTCCTTCCCCTTGCGGGCCCCCGCTCCGCAGGATTTGCAATCCTGCGGAACTGAATATTAGCATTTGCAATGCGGCCCCCCCCCACGGAGTGACAAAATCGAAATGGACAGTCTATCGGATTGAAAATCCTTATATTCACTGCGGCCGGATATCCGGCCGAGCGGAGTCGTCTACGGCTAAAAAGCTATAGCCAAATAAACTATGTATCTCTGTACGGTGAAACTGCACACGAAAATTGAACGAAAATAACAAGTCACAGCCACGATTTGAACGGTTTTGTCAACTGTGTTTGGATGTTTTATTCGTACCTTTGCAGCCGGAAAAAAACAGCGTAAGACAATCAAATGAAGAAAGACGCACAGCAACAAGAGGTCATGAGGGTCGCGACAGAATACACCCGTTTCCTGTCGCGTCAGGAGTGCGCGATGGAACGAATGCTGGAGCGTAAGCTGGAGCAGATGGCTCCGAAGATAGAACAGCTGATAGAACAGCACGTCGAGGAACATCTGGAGAAATTGTCAAAGACAAAGTGAAAATACATCTTTTTATTATTAATATTAACACATTAATTGATTATGAAAAAAGTGTTTTTTAGTTTCGCCATCGTAGCAGCAGGACTGCTCGTGGCATCGTGTGGAAGTAAGAATGGTAACGCCGAGGCTCCTGCCGATGGCGCAGAGGCCGAGGTGGCCGAGGGAGCCGAAGCTCCCGCTGCCAGCAATGTCGAGTGCGACAAATTCTCGCTCACCGTGCCTGCTGGGTGGAAGTACAGTGAGGCAGGCAGCTCGTCGACCACCATTACCTTGGATACCCCCGATTATGGCCAGTTTGAGGCTGTCACTATTTATGTCAATAATGAAGAGACGAGTGCCGAGCAGCTACGCGACCAGTATTTCGGCGACGGAGCCGATAAGGAGAAGGCTGCCGACGTCACCATTGGGAACAAGACCTTCAAGCAGCTGTACTATATTGACAGTGCCGACGACAACAGCGTCCTGTTTACTGAGGTCGACGGCGGCGTGCTCGTCATACATCTGTCGAGGAATCTGCCTGTTGAGGCCGAGGCTCTGAAGCCCCTCGTGGAGAGCATCAAGTTGAAGTAAACCATCCAGTTTAATAAGTACATCCAAATGAAGAAAGCTTTTCTATGTTTCGCCATCGTGGCAGCAGGTCTGCTCGTGGCATCGTGTGGCAGCAAGGGTAGCGGCAGCGCTACGACGGAAGTAGTAGTGCCCGACGGCTACAAGACCTACGAGTTCGCCAACTTCACCATCAGCGTGCCCGAAGAGTTCACGCCCGGTGAAGAGCAGAATTACGATGGCTCCACCACTGTGCGCTTTGACTCAGAGAGGAGGCTCAAGCTCGACGACGGCGACGAGTACTCCAGCAGTGCCACCATCTACTGTGGCTCCATGGCCGGCGGTGCCACGCCCTCACAGATTAAGGAAACGGCCCAGACCATGAAGCTCAGCCAGGAGGCTACGGGTGAGACGTGCGACGAGCCCGTCATCGACGGTAACATCATCCTGATGCGCCACTACCACGACACTGGCGAAGGCTACAAGTTCATCACCTGGCGCTGGTGGATTGTGAGTGATAGCGGCATGAACATCTCCGGCAGCATCGACTATCCCGACACGCAGTCGAAGTACTACGACGACGTGGCCAAGAAGATCGTGAAGACCATCAGGATCAAGTAAATGAAACAATCTGTAACAACAATCATTCTTCTGTGCCTGTACGCCCTCTGTGGCGTGCAGGCACAAACTATCCGGCAGCACGATAAGTTCTGGGACGGCGTGTCGCTATGGACCGTCGAAGCTTCGACGGCGAGATTACGCTGAGGCGCAGCACCACCTCTGAGGACTGACGGGTGCCTGACGCGCTTGTTCAGATTGCTTCGATGAAGGCCACGACGGCATCACGCTCTTCCTTGCTCAAGTTATAGAACCTGACGGTATGCTCATAGGCATCGCTCTGCCTGGAGTAGCCGTGCCACATGATGGCCTCGACGACGGTGCGGGCACGGCAGTCGTGCAGACGGTCGCTGGCACCGGTCAGCCGTTGGCTGAGGCCGCGGCCCCAAAGCGGTGTTGTGCGGCACCAGCCTGTGCGAATGTCGTTCTCCATGAACAGACGGTGCTGTACCATGTCGGTGTAGGGCCATATTTTTTGGTGTGGGTACTTGGGCAACAGTTTGGTATAGTCGCCGTCCGTGGCCAAGCCGTTTGCATCGGCGTATGCCTTGATAGAGGCGTCGACCCACATGTTGTCTTCGCCCGTGGTCCATGAGGGACGGTGGCACTGGGCGCATCCCATTTGTACGAACAGCTGTTTCCCTTTCTGCACCTGAGCGTTGTCCAGGCCACGTGCTGCAGGCACGGCCAGTCCGCGGTGCCACACCAAGAACTGATAATATTGCTTGTCGCTCATCTCCTCCTGACCATTGTAGGGCTTGCCGTTGAGCAGATACTTCTCAAAAGTATCCTTGCGGCTGACCGATGTCGTGTTAAGAATCTCGTTGATACGGCCCGCGATGCCCTCTGTAGTGCCGTCGGCATAGTAGGGGTGGAGGATACTGAGCTCTGACTGCCCGTATTTCTTGATGTAGTCGATGACCTCAGCGTCTTCGCTCTGTGACTTTGCCCAGGCAGCCGTGGAGTATAGCCAGTGGCGGTCGGAACGTGTCACGTTGGTGATATTCCAGATGGCATTGGCCCCGGCACCGTCCTGCAGCGAGCCGCGGGTCATGGCATAGGTGAACTTCTTCACGATGCCTTTGCCGTCGTTGTGCTGCCGAGTGTCATTATAGGGTGCAACGTAGTAGGCCGAAGCGGCAAAGTCGTTGGCCGTCTTGTCCCATATGGCAGGATTCAGCTCGACATGGGATGCCTCGGCCCGATACTGCTCGCGCATGTCGTCGTCTGAGATAGCGTCGATGAGTCCCGTTCCATAGACACCGATGGTCGACTCGAGACGCACCTCATAGTCGGTGGGCTTCGGGTTGGTATTGAAGGCCGTCAGCGGAATCTCGACGACTGGATAGATCAGGTCGTAGGTCTCGCCGTCCTTGAACTGCATGGGCAGTCCACTGGGCATCTTCTCGACGCTGGGCCAGTCAATGGTGATCTGTGTCTCGTCGATGGGAGCTTTGAAGGGCGTCATGGCCTGTGTCTGCGGCATGCCCGTCACCTCGGCGATGTAGGGAGAGGCACTGGTAGTGTAGCGCACGCCGTCGTCGGTGAAGGCTTCGTCGGGATGATAGACCACGAGCAGGTAGCCGTTGCCGATGGTGTTGGCACGGTACTCCGTCTGGCGCTTGCCGTGACCGTAGGAGGGATGGCAGGCGATGCAGCTGTTGCGCACCCACGCAGGGCCGAGGCCCTTGCGAGGATCTTGCTCAATGGTATAGAGATGCTCGAAAAAGTCTTCGCCCACGTTGAAGTCGTTCTCCATGCCAGTCACACGCTCCACGGCAGGAGCGGCAGCCGAATAGCTGGCCTTGGTGGTCGTGCCGAGCTGTCCTCCGGGATACCACTCGTCGGCTGTGAACATGTCATTGGCCTTGCCGAACACCTCTTCGGCGGGTGTCAGTTCCCCCAGGTCAGTCTTGTTGTCATCGTCGGAGCAGGCGGTCAGCAAGGAGACCGCCAGCAGGGTAGGAAAAAAAACAATTTTATGGTTCACGGTTCACGGTTGACGGTTATTCGGTGATGGAATCCCAGTAGTCCGGGGCATCGAAGTCCTTGCCGGAGATGATGCTGCAATATTTCACAAAGGGCGCTGGCATGTTGCTGATACTGGCGATGGCTGCCACGTATGCCTTCTCGACGGCGTTTTTGGTCGAAGCCTTGTTGACGCTGTCAAAGAAAGTGTGGAAGCTGTAGGTGCTTGCTGTCTTGTCAGTGGAGCCGAGCCAGATGTTGCGGATGGAGCGGATGTTGTCGCTGAAGTCGGTAATGGAGTTGTAGCTGTAGGGCGACTCCACGTAGGCGATGTCGGTATTGGCGAAGGGGTTGGCAATCTTGGCTGTGCCCACCTCGTTGCAGATGGCGAAGCAGCTGCCCTCATCGTCGGAGAGCACTTGTGCGATGGCAGTCTCCAGTGTGGGGAAAGTGCTCTTGCTGTCCTTGCCTGCCAGTTTCATGTTGTCGCCGAAGGAGAGCCCCCTTTCGGTGGTGTGTTCCAAACCGGCACGCTTGACGACAGCGGTGCGACTGGTGTTCTTCTCGCCTTCCCACGCCACCTGCAACTGGAACGTGCGCTCCTTCAGCAGGGTGCAGATGGTCTGTGCATAGGCCAGTTCCTGCGCCCCGCTGATGGCGGTGAAGCCCGTGTAAGTGTCGTTGGTCTGGAACTCAGCCACTCTGCGGGGCTGGCCGTTGCGGAAGAGAATGAACTCGAGGGCATGGAAGCCCAGGATGGTGGCATCTTCAAGCATCTCGTCGTTCATGCCGTTGTTGAAATAGTTCAGCAGCAGCGAACGGTTCAGAGGCCATGAGTCGATGGTGGGGTCGATGTCGAAGTCGGCAGCGGCACCGCCGAGGAAAGCTTCGGAGCGCTCCCAGTATTTACGGGCTTCCTTGAAGTCGGCGCAGGCCGAGTTGATCTGTGCCTGTGTGATGGTGCTGATGGTCAGGCCCTTCAGCGTGCTTTCCAGCGCCTCGGTCTCGTCGGCCAGTTTCGTGTAAGTCGGCACGATGACATTGTCGACGAGGTTTTCCAGTGTCTTGTAGAGATAGGCTTCTTGTGCGTCTGAAAGTTTCGAGGAGGCAATCGCCTCGTTGGCCCTCACCAGTAGGCTGGCCAGGTTGTCGCAGGCATCCATCGCCGTGTTGCCGAAAACTTTGTTGGCATAGGCCGCCTCAGCCGTATTGGCTGGGTAGCTGTCTTCGTCGACTATAGGAGCGGTGACCACGACATTGAATCCGCCTTCGGAGCCGTCGTCTTCATCGTCGTCGCTACAGGCTGTGAGTGTCAGTGCGCCCAGCAGGACTGCAATGGGCAGGTAGAAAAAATGAAATTTCATAATTAAAACAGTTAAATTAATAAAGCAATAATATGTGTTTTTATTAAAAGAAAAAGCCTTCGTAGGCTACACCGATGTTGACGGCCGGCTCGTCGTTATAAGTGTTCTTCAGAAACCGATGACTGTACTCTGCCTTGACGGCTATCTCGGGCATGGGATGGTAGTTGATGCCGGCAGCCATACGCTTCACGGCCGTGTAGTCATAGCTGACGCCCTTTGTGTCGCTGGCATAGGGGTTGTAGCTCTCGAAGCGCCCGAAGACGTAGAGTTTCTTCCCGTCGGCTCTCATCCTGGCCATCTGTGAGAACACGTCGTATCCGGCTTCGATGCCCACGGCGTAGGCGTTGCCGCTGACGAATGCCGAGTGCTTGAAGGGCGACTTCGAGTTCTTGCGGTTGTACATGTACTTCAGTTGGTCGGCGTCGCCCAGATAGCCATAGTCAGCCTGTCCACGCACAATCCAGTTGTTGCGGTTGAAGGTCAGGTCGACAGCCCCCACTGCCAGACGGCCTTTATACGTGGTGCTCAGCCCGTTTTTCTCAGCGGGATAGGTGTTGCCGATAGTGTGGCCGTAGTAGCCGCTCAGTCCCATGCGCAGGCCGGGCATGACATAATAGTCGACGCGGGCGGCCATACCATATTTATTGGCCACGTCGTATTCCAGCGGACTCTTATGCCCCTTGTGAATCCATCCTGTGTTGGTGAACTGGTCGGCATTCAGGGCGGCCAGGAGCTGGGCCTCATAGCGCACCTTCCTGTAGCGGCCCCAGAAGCTGACGCCCGTCTGATGCCATGTAGAGGGCAAGATAGTGTTCTCACCCTCGGGGCGATAGACGGTGAAGAAGTTGAGGGGCTCATGGTGGGCATTGTTCAGTCCGACGGGCACCACGATATGTCCGGCGCGGATGTTGGCCGCCTGAGAGAAACGCTTCTGCAGCCAGAACTGCTCCAGCTCCACCTCGCCGCCTTTCTCCACCTCCTGTTCCCATTCTCCGCCTTCCTCGTCTTCCTTCTCGTAGGCCAGACCGTTGCCGCCGTGTTCAAACTCAATCTCGGTACCCATAGTCCAGCCCTTGCCGAAGTCGTAGCCCAGGTAAATCACGGCATGGGGAATGTCGAACTTGCCGTGGCTGGGGTCATCCTTATGCTCCTCCGGCTGCGAATAGCGGCTCACATGGTCGCTGTAGAAGTTTCGTGAAAAGCCTGTCTCGCCGTAGCCGCCAACACTGAGCCGATGGCCCGACACGTGCAACATGACACTGTCGCCTGCGTTCTGCTGTGCCATTGCGGCGGGGCTGACTCCTGCCAGGGCACAAATCATCAGACTGGTTATACTTTTCTTCATCATGATTCTCGTTTTTTTTTTGCGGCTGCAAAGGTATGGCGTTTTTTGCGATGGCGCAATACTCAAAAATTATGATTTTGATTTTCAACCCTTGCAAGTTTTAGGGAAAATAGCTAATTTTGCAACGTCAATGTATAATAGAAGGTATGAAACAGACAAAAATGTATGAGAGTGATGACAAGATGATTTTGCTCATTCGTGACAACTACGACCTGTTGCAAATGCTTGGCAGCTTCGGCATCAGTCTGGGGTTTGGCGACAAGACGGTGCGTGAGACCTGCGAGGATAACGATGTAGACACATACACCTTCCTGGCAGTGGTCAACTTCACAATCAACGGCTTTGGGGAACAGATGGCCGACAGTCAGCTCTCAGTGCCCACGCTGATGCACTACCTTCAGGCGAGCCACGCCTGGTACCTCGATTTCCAGTTGCCTTTCATACGTCGTGAACTGAGCGAGAGCCTCAATCCCGAGGACTCGTTAGGCCAACTCATCCTGCGACTCTACGACGAATATGCCCATGAGATTCACCGGCACATGCATTACGAACAGCGGGTGCTCTTCCCCTACGTTGAGTCGCTTATCAACGGACACGGCAGCAGCGACTACAGCATCGAGACCTTCTCGCGCCACCACGGGCAGTCCGACAAGAAGCTGCGTGAGTTGAAGCTGCTTATCATCAAATACTTGCCTCACGATGGCTTTCACAACAATAAACTCATGGCGGCCCTCCACGACATCTATGCCAATGAGGAGTGGCTGCAGCAGCATGCCCGTGTGGAGGACTGCATCTTCGTGCCGGCCATCCGCCGTCTGGAGCAGCAACTCAGGCGGAGCGACGTCACCCGTAACATCACCGACATGGTCTTCAAGGGCGTTTCCTCACAGCAACAGGATGCCATCAGCGACCGCGAAAAGGATGTTATCGTAGCTTTGGTGCAAGGCATGGCAAACAAGGAGATAGCTGACCATCTCTGCATATCCATCAATACGGTCATCACCCACCGGCGCAACATCGCCCGCAAGTTGCAAATCCATTCTCCGGCGGGACTGACCATCTATGCCATCGTCAATGGTCTGGTGGACATATCCAGTGTCAAACTCTAGACGACGCCCCTGCTATTTACTGTCCACCTCATGCAGTAAAGCAGTACGCATCATTTTTTTTGCGGGTGGTTCACTCCTTGCCGAACAGCAGCTGTCGGTCGCGCTTGGCGGCAGGCCTGGTCCATTTCTCGGGTACGAACTTCCAGTTCTTTCCGGCGCGAGGCGTGACGGTGCCCTGCCGCTCAATCTCTTCCATCAGATAGTGGCGCAGGTCGAGCTCGCTCTGGTAGACGATGCGGCGTGACAGCTCCTCCTTGGGAATACCTGCACCCAAGATAATCAGGTCGCCGCCGCCGTTGGCACGATAGCTGTTCATCACCACCTTATAGGTCTTGTCCTCGTCGAAGGGCTCGCCGCCAGTCATCTGCAGGATGCGTACTTTCTCGCCGTCGGGCTTCGTCACGTCGACCTCATAGTCGATGCCTGCGGCAGAGTCGAAGTTGAAGGTGTAGTTGCGGAATCCCATGCGCTGCTGGTCGCTGCGGCTCTCATCGTTGAGCAGCAGCAGATGGTCGCGGGGGGTGGTCATGGTGTTCACCCAGCGGCTGTAGCTCATCTCGAGGTGTCCTCTGATTTCCTTGCCAGTCATGTTCAGCACGTAGAGCTGGTTCTCGAAGCGGTAGAGCTTGAACATGTCGGCCACGGTGACGGGGCCTTTCTCTATGCGGCTGTCGAACGACAGGGGGGCGTTCAGCGAGATGTCGGCGCCGGAGATGCGCAGCTGCAGTTCATGGACAAAGTCGGTGAACGCCGAGTTGCCGAAATAGCTGTCGCGCGTGGCTGCGGCTGTGGCAAAGGTGCCGATGCGGCGGTCTACATACTCCTTGATGCGGTCTGTCTGTGGCTGGAAACGGGCCACCATCTTCTCGTCTACAACCTCGTCGCGCATGTTGACAATCTCTCCTTTGATGTCCTTCCCCACCAGTCTGTTGCCGTCGTAGGTCAGGTTGATGGTCGCCTCTGCCACGTTGAGTCCGTAGCACGAGGGGTCGAGGCAGAGCACGTCCTGCCCGTCGGGGTTCTTCAGCGTGACATTGTGCACCAAGTGGTCGTGGCCGAAAAAGATGGCATCGAATCCTACCACCTCCTGTGCGACGCGCTTCGTGGCATCTTCCTCGATGCCCCCCTCCATGGTGATGCCACCCTCGAGTCCGCTGTGGAACAAGCCGAAGATGAGGTCGGGATGCTCCACCTGCTGCACATATTTCACCCATCGCTTGGCACAGGAGACCATCTCCTGAAACTCCAGGCCCTGCCACTGGCTCTCGTTGAGCCAGCAGGGGATGGTGGGTGTCAGCATGCCGATGATGGCAATCTTGAGGGGAGTGTCGAGGGCGGGCACCTTGCGCTCGATGACGGCGTAGGGGTGGACGTAGGGCAGTCCGTTGCCTGTGTCGACGATGTTGGCCCCCAGCACGGGGCAGCGCACCTCACGTATCCATTTGTCGTAGACTTTGTGGCCAGTCTCCACGTCATGGTTGCCGACGGTCTCGGCGTCGTAGCGCATGTAGTTGACGACGCTCGCAGCCAGGTTCTCGTCATCGGGCATGACATAGTTTGACCAGTAGACGCAGGGCTGTCCCTGCAGGATGTCACCGTTGTCGATGAGCAGCAGCAGGTCGCCGTATTGCTGCCGTTGTCGTTCTACGTAGGAGCTGATGCGGGCCAGCGTACCTTTCAGCGCTTTCCGCTCGATGAAGTCGTAGGGGAAGAAGTGGCCGTGGATGTCGCTGGTTTCTACCACTTTGAGTTGGATGTTGTGCTTCTGAGCCATAGTCGGTGTGATGCCCAGACAGAGCAGGGCGATAGAAGTCTTCAGGAATAGTTTCATCATATAAATAGTTGTTTCGAATGCAAAGGTAGCACAAAATGCCGGAAAATCCAAAAGAAAATGGCGATTTCTTTGGTGTTTCCGTCTGTTTTCACTACCTTTGCAATCCTGGAACAATCATTCGTTATCAATATGCCGAAAATAAAAAAAACGTTGGTCATGGGAGTGCTGCTGCTGGCGGCAATTTCGGTTTTTCCCCAGACAGGCAGCCCGCGACGGCCTCGCGTGGCAGTCGTGCTCAGCGGCGGAGGAGCCAAGGGCATGGCCCATATCGGAGTGCTGAAGGTGCTGGAGCGGGCAGGCGTCCCGATAGACATCGTCACGGGAACGTCGATGGGCAGCATTGTCGGCGGGCTCTATGCTTCGGGCTACGATGCCCGCCAACTGGACTCCATCGTGAGAGCTCAGAACTGGGGCGTGCTGCTCAGCGACAAGGCAGAACAGCGCAGGCAGAGCCTTCAGTTACGTGAGAAACAGAATACCTATTTCTACACAAAGCATTTTATGCTGGGCAAGAAGGACATTGGCGATATGGGGCTTGTCAAGGGAAACAACATCATGCGACTTTTTGAGCAGCTGGTGGGGAGCGACTCCATCGACTTTGCCACGCTGCCCGCTCCCTTTGCCTGCGTTGCCACAGACATTCTCGACAATACGGAATACGACTTCCACGGTGGCTCGCTGGCATGTGCCATGAGGGCATCAATGGCCATCCCCGCCGCCTTCTCTCCTGTCAGAATCGGCGACCACGTGCTTGTGGACGGTGGCCTGCGTAACAATTATCCCGCCGACCTGGCCCGGCAGATGGGGGCCGACTATGTTATAGGTGTGAGCGTGCAGGACGAGGCGAAGACCGCCGACGACATGAGCTCCACGGCCAGCATCCTGGGGCAGATTATCGATGTGAACTGCAAGAACAAGTATGACGAAAACTGGGCCATGACCGACGTGAAGATGCGTGTCAACGTGAGCGGCTACAGCGTCCTGAGCTTCACGCCCGCCGCCATTGACACCCTGATCAGACGCGGCGAGGAGGAAGCCATGCAGCATTGGGACGAACTGAAGCGGCTGGCCAGTCTTGCTTCGGAAAAAGAAAAGAGGGAAATGCGTGCGCGACGGGTGCAGGCCGTCAGCAGCCTGCTTCCGGCATCCGACGACACCCCCGCGACCACTTCCCGTGAGTCGCTGGCATCCATAGGCGTGCGTTTCGACAACGAGGAACGTGTCGCCATGCAGGCCAACCTCACCATTCCCTTCCAGACATGGCTCCCCTCCGACCTCGACCTGACGCTGCGTCTCGGCAAGCGGATCACAGGACGTGTCGACTATTTCGCACATCGCCGGAGTGGCAACCAGCTCACCACGCCAAGGTCGATGGGCCGCGTGTCCTACATCTACCACCACGACGAGATCAACATCTACGAGGACGGCGACAGGGCCTTCAACTTTACCTACAACCAGCATGCCGGAGAGCTGTCCCTGCTCGACTTTAACATCCGCAACCTCAACATCGACCTTGGAGCACGCTTCGACTTCTACGATTTCCGTTCGTTGCTGATGTCCAACACGGTATTCGCTCCCGACCTCGACCTCGGTGACGAGCATTTCATCAGTTATCATGCCCGCATCGGCTTCGACTCCGAGGACAACTGGTATTTCCCCACCCGGGGGGCGCGTTTCCATGCCCAGTATGCCTATTACACCGACGACTTCGGCAGGCTGGACAACCGTCCGGGACTGAGCGAGGTCAGCGGCATGTGGCGCATGTCGCTGACGCTCGGCCAGCGCTTCACGCTCCAGCCGATGCTCTACGGACGCCTGCTCTTCGGCACGGAGCGTCCCGTCTACCTGAGCAACATGATCGGAGGAGAGTGGTTCGCCCACTACACCGACTACCAGATGCCCTTCGTCGGCATCGGCCATACCCAGC
Source organism: uncultured Prevotella sp. (assembly GCA_905235325.1). Classification (GTDB taxonomy): domain Bacteria; phylum Bacteroidota; class Bacteroidia; order Bacteroidales; family Bacteroidaceae; genus Prevotella. Next base: position 14,379 of record CAJOLE010000057.1, read on the forward strand.
TGACCGACCCCCACTTCATAGCCGCCCAGCTGCAGGCTTCCCAGTGCATTGCCCGGAACAGCCATGTCATGCTTCGGGTGGCGGGAGCCCAGCATGCCCCAAAACTGAAAGAGATGGGCGAGCATGGCGTGATGTGGGGAGTGCAGGCAGCCTATTACTACTATAGCCCCTTCGGACCCATCGGAGCCTCCTTCGGATGGAGCAACGAGACTCAGGAACCCTCCTTCTACGTCAATTTCGGCTATGAGTTCTGAAAACTGAAAACACACCACACAATATGTTACAAGTACGCTGCAAGAACAACGGCATCACCAAGAGCTTCCAGGAAGGCATCTCGCTGCTCGATGTCTATCAGGAGTTTGCCCCCGAGCTCCAGATGCCCTATCCCGTCGTCTCGGCCAAGGTCAACAACGTATCCCAGGGACTGAAGTATCGCATCTATCACAACCGCGACGTCGAGTTCGTCGATGCCCGCCAGGGCTCCGGACACCGT
>CAJOLE010000058.1 GCA_905235325.1 uncultured Prevotella sp.
CCACTCAAAGCCCTCCTCGCCGCTGATGGCATCGCGGCGGAAGTTCATGTCGAGCAGCACCACGTCGGGGTGCATCAGGTCACACAGCCGGTCAATCTGCTCCGGCTGCGTCGTCACACGAATGTCCTCCACCAGTGGTTTCAGCAGCAGGTTCAGCGCAAAGAGGATATCCTCGTTGTCGTCGATGACGAGCACCTTACCACTTTGACTATGACTTTCTTCCATCTTCATTCTGTTTTTCCTATTCCGAGGCAAAGATAAAGAAAAAACTTCATATAGACACCACTTTCCAGAACAAAAATCAATTCTTCCTTCCGACCACTTCGCTTTTGTGCGCATCCGCACGCTTATGTGCGATAATGCACGGTCTCGCCAATCCGTCTGCAAAAACATGGCTGTTTTTTTGCATATATAAGGAAAAATGTGTAACTTTGCCGAATCGGCAACGATACGAAAAACCATATATACGCTAAATATGAAACTGAAAGACATCATGAGCGGCCAGTTCAATGCCGCAGAGTGGGAGCAGAAAGGATATCAGCTCCCGAAGTTTGACATCAAGGCCGGGCCGTGCGCGAGAAGACAGCCAAAGAACCTACATGGGTGCACTTCGGCGGCGGAAATATCTTCCGTGCCTTCCCGGCAGCCATCCTCAATGATGCCCTGAACACGGGGCAGTACGACCGCGGCGTCATCGTGGCCGAGACCTTCGACTACGAGGTGGTCGACAAGGCATACACCCCCTACGACAACCTGTCGCTGGCCGTGTCGCTCTGTTCCGACGGCAACATCGAGAAGAAGGTCATCGCCAGCGTCACCGAGGCTCTGAAGGCCGACCCGCAGTTCCCTGACTGGCAGCGTCTGGTGGATGTTTTCCGTCAGCCCAGCTTGCAGATAATCTCGTTCACCATCACCGAGAAAGGCTATGGCTACAACGAGGCTGACCTGGCACGTGGCTTGAAGCCGGTCTTTGCGATGGGTAAGGTCACGGCCCTGCTCTATGAGAGATATCAGGCCGGCGAACTGCCCGTAACGGTACAGAGCATGGACAACTGCCCGCACAACGGCGACCGCGTGAAGGCCGGTGTCATGGCCTACGCCGAGCGATGGGCAAAGGACGGGCTGGTGCCTGCTGCCTTCCTCGTCTATCTAAAGGACGAGACGAAGGTGACCTTCCCCTGGTCGATGATCGACAAGATCACGCCGCGCCCGCACCAGAAGGTGAAGGAGCTGCTCGAGGCCGACGGCTTCGAGGACAACAACTACATCGAGACGGAGAAGCACACGTTCACCGCGCCGTTCGTCAACGCCGAGGAGGTGCAGTACCTCGTCATCGAAGACCACTACACCAACGGCCGTCCCCCACTCGACCTCGGCGGTGCACTCTACACCACCCGTGAGACCGTGGACAAAGTGGAGACGATGAAGGTGACCACCTGTCTGAACCCGCTCCACACGGCCATCTCTATCTACGGCTGCATGCTGGGCTACACGCTCATCTCGGCCGAGATGCAGGACGACGACCTGCGCGCGTTCATACAGAAGATCGGGTACATGGAAGCCATGCCCGTAGTGGTTGACCCGGGCGTGCTGAACCCCTACGAGTTCATCGGTGCCGTCATCAACCGCCGACTGCCCAACCCCTTCATGCCCGACGCGCCGCAGCGCATCGCCATGGACACCTCGCAGAAGCTGCCCATCCGCTTCGGCGAGACCATCAAGAAATATCTGGCACGCGGACTCGACAAGTCGAACCTCGTGCTCATCCCGCTGACGCTGGCCGGATATGCCCGCTACCTGAAGGGCATCAAGGACGACGGCACGCCCTTCGAGCCTTCACCCGACCCCATGCTCAGCGAGCTGCAGGCCATCGTCGCCCCGTTAGAGATAGGCAAGGAGGAGCAGGACTATTCGTGTCTGCACCAGCTCTACAGCCGCAAGGATGTCTTCGGCACCGACCTCTATGAGGCTGGCCTCGGCGAGCAGATAGAAGGCATGGTGAAGGAACTCTTCGCCGGCAACGGAGCCGTGCGTAAGACGCTCCACAAGTACGTTTCGGCAAGATAAGACATCGGGGCGTCACAGACGCCTGTTGACATGCAAGCGGGTCATCTCCCTGTATTCGATGGGGGTATGGCCCGTTTCGCGTTTGAAGAACTTCGTGAGCGAGGAGGGACAGGGGAAGTTCAGGCGGTCGGAGATCTGGGCAGCCGTCTCGTCGCTATAGGCCAGCCACACCTTGATCTCCTTGACGACGGTCTGGTTGATCCATTGCATCACAGTTCGGCCGCTGGCCTGCTTGACAAATGTACTCAGATAGTGCGGTGCCATGCAGAGCTGGTCGGCATAGAAGGGAATGGTGCGCTCGCGGATGGCATGGCGGCTGACGAGCGAGACGAAACGGCGCAGCTGGTCGTCGCGGCGGCTGACGGAAGGGGAGCTCTCAGGCTGCACATAGAGGCTGCCGACGTAGCAGAGCAGCGAGCGGGTCAGCATTCCGATATTCTCTTCGGGAAACTGGGGCGACGTATGCAGCAGCTGCCACATCAGGTCGAAGTACTGGCCGATAATCGTCTCGGAGTTTCCGTCCAGATGAAGGCGCAGGTAGGAAGGGGCATCCCCAGCACCGCTACCCTCCACGATGGGGAAGTTGAACGCATCAAACTGGAAGTCGGCTGAGTGTCCTTTCTTCTCCACCAGCGTGTCGCCGGAGAACACCACCAGGTCACCCGCCTCAAAATGAAGGTCTACCAGGTTGAAGGAATAGCTGGCCTCTCCACGCCGCACCCACACGACACGCCCCTCCTGCAGGAGATAGGGCTGCGCGGGAACAAGGAACTGCCGCCCCTGCAGGGCGAAGTCGCGGAGCATGAAGAAATCGCCCTGGAGGAAGATGCGTCCGTTCTCCTTCCAGTCGTCAGTCTGCGTGAAGAGTTGCAGCGATATGGTGTCGAAAAGCATAAAACGATAGATAATCGATGCAAAGGTAAGGAAAATTCTGGAAATCATGCACAAAAACACCTCTTTTCTTACAATATGGCAAGGAAAAGGACAAAAAGGGTAACCGATAGTCGGCAGGATATGACTACCTTTGCAGCGAATTATTTAAGTATTCAGTTGCGATGGCATCGCAACATATCTAACATTAATCAAGACATGAAAAGAACCCTCTTTAGCCTCTGCGCTATCCTGACAGCCGCCATCGCCGAAGCAGGCGGCCTGATGACCAACACAAACTATCACATCTCCTTCGACCGCATGATGGCCCGCGGTGCCTCGTTCGACATCGATGCCGTGTTCAGCAACCCTGCCGGACTGGCATGGACACACGACGGGCTGCAGCTGTCGCTACAGTTCCAGAAGCCCTGGCAGCAGCGCGACATCGAGACCGACATCCCAGGCTATCTCGCCGTGCCGCAACTGGGCTATCCAGGCATAGACTTTCACCAGAAGTTCGACGGCGATGCATACGCACCCATCGTACCCGCCGTCTTCGCTTCATACAAGAAAGACCGCTGGGCCGTCGGTGCCATGATCGGCATCACGGGCAGCGGCGGCTACGTGAAGTTCAACGACGGCGTGCCGATGTTCAACGTGCTGGCCATGGGTAAAATCTTCCAGTCGACAGCGACGTTACCCACCGGTCCCATCACCCCCGACAAATACATCATCGACTCGAAGATGGAAGGCAAGCAGTACATCTACGGCGGACAGGTGAACCTAACCTACCGCCTGACCGATGCCCTTGCTGCCTCCGTCGGCTTCAGGGCCAGCTACTACGACGGCTATTACAAGGGCCACATCACCACCGACATGCAGGGCACGCCGCTCATCGACCTGCAGCTCGACTGCGACCAGACGGGCTGGGGCTACTGCCCCATCGTCGGACTGGACTACCGCTTGGGGCCTGTCACGCTGGCCGCACGCTATGAGTTCCGCACGAAGCTCGATATCCCCAACGACACGAAGCAGCTCGATGCCAAGATGCTGAACCCTGCCACACAGAGCTACGTGGAAGGGGCGGCCGCCCTGGCACAGTTCGGCGACAAGGTGGCCGACTACGAAGACGGTGCCAAGACCCGCTACGACATGCCGTCGCTGCTCACCGTTGCCGTCGGCTACGAGATCACGCCAAAGCTACGCGCCACCGCCGAATACCACTTCTTCGACGATAAGCACGCAAAGATGGCCAACGACCGCCAGAAGGAGCTGGAACACGGCACCCACGAGTTCCTGCTCGGAGCAGAGTACGACGTCAACGACCGCCTGACACTCAGCTGCGGCGGACAGCGCACGGACTACGGACTGAGCGACACCTACCAGCAGAACACCTCCTTCGCCTGCGACAGCTACAGCATCGGACTCGGTGCCGCCGTCAACCTGACGGAGAAGATGCGACTGACGGCAGGATACTTCATCACACTCTACAGTGACTATACCCGCGAGTACCCCACCTCCGACGGCGGCTACCTCGGCACGGGCTATGCCGGAAAAGACATCTACTCCCGCACGAACAACGTCATCGGCATCGGCCTCGACTACAAGTTTTGAAAATCTTTTTATTCTACTTACTTTATAACATATTTTCTAACCGTGAATTCACGTTCCTTGCACCAGTCGGTGCAAGGTTCTTTTTTCGTAAGCTAGCCCTTTGTCACAGGTATCGTTGCGGTGATTACAAGGCGTTTGTAACGATATTAAAGATGCTCTGTAACAACGTCAGTTACGCATTTGACAAGTTTTGTCAGTTGCAGGAAAAAGAAAATCGTTTTTTTCTTTGCTCTTCACTTATTTATTTGTATCTTTGCAGCGTATTAACCTACGGAAAGTAATGCCTTTTATCCTAAATGTATCCATCATACAGAAGAATGGAAGGCGGTAGAAACATAAATCAATCAAAGAAATATGGAGCATAAAGTATTATATTGCATGCTACTGACCGCTGCCCTGATGCTTGCAATAGGTTGCAGCAAAGAGAAGAAACAAGCCAACAGCGAACGGCTTGTGCTGTTGCAGACGGTGAGCAGCACCAATGCCACAGGCACGACTACCTACCCCGGCCGCACCCGCGCTGCCGACGAGGCCAACGTGTCGTTCCGCGTAGCCGGCACGCTGCTGAAGGTGCCCGTCAAGGCTGGCGACCATGTGCGCCGCGGACAGGTCATCGCCCAGTTGGACGACCGCGACTACCGCGTACAGTTGGAGGCAGCAGAGGCTGAATACACACAGGTGAAGGCCGAGGCCGAGCGCGTGATGTCGCTCTATGCCGACAGCGTAGGAACGGCGAACAACTACGACAAGGCGCGCTACGGCCTACAACAGATTACGCAGAAGCTGCAGCACTGCCGTGACCAGGTGAAAGACTGCGTGCTGCATGCGCCCTTCGACGGCTATGTACAGGCCGTGCAGCATGAGGCCCACGAGACTGTCGGCGCCGGCATGCCCATCGTGTCGCTGATCGGACAGGGGCAGACCGAGGTCATCATCAACATTCCAGCCTCCGAGAACCTGCGGCGCGACCAGTTCGCATCGTTCTCCGCCCGCTTCGACGTCCTGCCCGGCCAGCAGTTCCCTCTGCACCTGCTGACTATCGCCCGCCAGGCCAACGTCAACCAGCTCTATGAGGTGCGCCTCGCCTTAGAGGGCAACCACGCCCAGATCACGCCCGGCATGTCAACCATGGTGCAGCTCACTTTCAACGACGACGGTGCCAAGCCGGTGGTGATACCCCTGAGTGCCGTCTTCCGCAACGGCGACCAGTCGGCGGTATTCGTTTATGCCGACGGCCACGTGCGCCGCACCGACGTGACCTTGGGCCGCATCCATAACAATGGCACCGTAGAGGTGGCGTCGGGGCTGAGCACCGGCGACCAGATTGTGATTTCGGGTGTCAAGACGCTGACCGACGGCGAAGCCGTGCGCCCCGCCGCACAACCCAGCAAGACTAACGTGGGCGGGCTGTTGTGAGAAGATTAAGTTTGTTTGTCTACTACATATATTAATTATGGAAATAGATTTTGGCCGTTGGGCCTTTAAGAATAGCAAACTCGTGGCATTTCTCATCGCCGTGCTGGTGATGGGCGGCCTGTTTGCATACTACGACATGCCAAAACTCGAAGACCCCGAGATCAAGGTGCGACAGGCACTCATCGTCGGTGTCTACCCCGGAGCCTCTGCCCATCAAGTAGAGCTGGAGGTCGTCGATCCGTTAGAGAAGAGCATCCAGCAGATGAACACCATCTACTCTGTGGAGAGCTACTGCTATGCCGACCTGTGCATCATCACCGTCGAACTGCTGAGCACCGTGCCCGAAGACGAGCTGGAACAGCAGTGGGACATCCTGCGGCGCAAGGTGCAGGCCACGTCGTTGCCACAGGGGGTTGCCAGTGTATCCGTGCGCGATGACTTCGGCGACGTGTTCGGCATGTTCTACGCCGTCACGGGCGAAGGGCTGACCGACCGCCAGCTCTCCGACTATGCCGAGTACTATGCCGAGTTCATCAAGCGTGAGCTGGGTGCCGTCGACGGCGTGGGCCGCATCGACATCTACGGCAAGCGCACTGAGTGCATCAACGTTTCCATCCATCAGGACAAGCTCGCCAACCTCGGCATCGCGCCCCTTGAGGTCATCGAGACGCTGAACGGCCAAAACCTCAGTATCTACAGCGGCTACTATCATGCCGGCGACCATCGCATCCGCGTCAGCGTCAACGACAAGTACCGCACCGTCGACGACATCGCCAGCCTGATCATCCAAGGACACGAGAAGGACCAGGTGCGCCTCCGCGACCTGGCCGACGTGGAGATGGCCTACGACGAGCCCGTGCGTGCCGCCATGCAGTACGACGGTGAGCATGCGCTCGGCATCTGCATCTCTGCCCGCGCGGGCACCGACATCACCAAGGTGGGAGCCGCCGTGCAGGAGCGCATGGAGGACATCTGCACCAACCGTCTGCCTGCGGGCATAGAGTTCCACAAGGTGTTCTTCCAGTCAGAGCGCGTCAACGATGCGTTGTCCACCTTCCTCATCAACCTCCTGGAGTCGGTGCTGCTCGTCGTCATCGTGCTCATCTTCTCGATGGGCCTGCGCAGCGGACTGATGATCGGCGTAGAGCTGGTCGTCATCGTCCTGGGCAGCATCCTGGTACTCTACACGCAGGACGGCACCCTGCAGCGCGTGTCGCTGGCCGCCTTCATCCTGGCAATGGGCATGCTGGTCGATAATGCCATCGTGGTCGTCGACGGCATCCTCGTGGCCAAGGCCGAGGGGAAGCCCCGCATGGAGGCCCTCACCGCCATCGGGCGCAAGACGGCCATGCCCCTGCTGGGCGCGACGTTCATCGCCATACTGGCCTTCCTGCCCATCTTCCTGTCGCCCGACACAACTGGTATCTACGTCCGCGACCTCTTCATCGTCATTGCTGTCTCGCTGCTGCTGAGCTGGATTCTCGCATTGGTACACGTGCCCCTGATGGGCGGCCGCTACCTGTTCAGAGACGAGGGCACAACACAGGCAACATCATCGGCGAGTGGTGACGACACGTCGAAGGAGTCACGCCTCTACCGTTCCATGCGCACCTTCCTCACCTTCTGCTTGGGCCACCGCTGGTCGGTGCTGGTGGTGCTGGTCGCAATGTTTGCAGGCAGCGTCTTCTGCTATCGCTTCCTGCCTCAGGGTTTCTTCCCCGACATGACCTACAACCAACTCTACATGGAATACAAGCTGCCCGAGGGCGTAGAGCAGAGCCGCGTGCAGCGCGACCTCGACAGCATCCAGTCGCTGCTGCGCCAGTGTCCCGACGTAACCCATATCACCGCCTCCACCGGCGGCACACCATCACGCTACAACCTCGTGCGTAGCATCGCCACGCCGACATTGTCCTATGGCGAGCTCATCGTCGACTTCAAAGACCCCGAGGCACTGGTGAAGAACATCGAGCGCCTGCAGGAGCAGGTGGCCGAAAGCTTCCCCGACGCCTACGTGAAGATGAAGCGCTACAACCTGATGTACAAGAAATTCCCCATCGAGGCACGCTTCTCCGGCCCCGACCCCGCCGTGCTCCACCAGCTGGCCGACTCGTGCCGCGATGCCATGATACACACGGGAGCCGTGCGCTTCATCACCACCGACTGGGACCCGCCTGTGCCACTCCTCGTGGCTGACTACAACCAGCAGAACGCCCGTAGGCAGGGACTCTCGCGCATGGAGGTAGGCACGACACTACTCGGTGCCACCGACGGCATTCCCGTAGGGTCGTTCTACGACGGCATACACAACCAACCCATCTACCTGAAGACCCTCGATGCCGACGGCAATCCCATCGACGACCTCGGCGAGGCCAGTGTATTCAGCCTGCTGCCCCACTTCGCCAACATCATCAATCGTGAGACGATGGAGGGCCTGCTGACGGGCCGCGTGCAGCAGTCGGACCTCCTGGAGCAGATGCTCACCGACACGCCCCTGCGCCAGGTGGGTGAAGGGGTCAGCGTGGAATGGGAAGACCCGCTGGTCATCCGCTTCAACGGACAGCGTGCACAGCGCGTGCAGTGCTCACCCGCAGAGGGCATGGGCACCGAGGCTGCCCGTCAGGAGGTGGAGACAGCACTGCAGGCACTGGAGCTGCCCGAGGGCTACACGCTCTCCTGGGCGGGCGAAAAGGAAGCCTCCGACCAGTCGATGCAGTACCTCTTCAAGAATTTCCCTCTGGCCATCATCCTCATGATTGCCATCCTTATCATGCTCTTCAAGGACTACAAGACCCCCACCATCCTCTTCTGCTGCATCCCGATGATCCTCATCGGTGTCATCCCCGCCGTGCTCATCTCCGGAACGACGTTCGGCTTCGTGGCCATCGTCGGCGTGCTGGGACTCATCGGCATGATGCTGAAGAATGGCATCGTGCTCATGGACGAGATCAAGCTGCAGATCGGATCGGGGAAGGCACCGCGACAGGCACTCATCGACTCGTCGCTCTCGCGTCTGCGTCCTGTCTCGATGGCTGCCGCCACCACCATCCTCGGCATGGTGCCCCTCCTGTCAGATGCCATGTTCGGCTCAATGGCAGCTACCATCATGGGAGGCCTCCTCATGGGCACCATCATCACCCTCATCATCATACCCGTTCTCTATGCCCTCTTCTTCCACATCAAAGAATAACATGAAACGACTAACAATATTAGTATTCATCCTCAGCATCCGGTCTTTCATACTCCATCCCCAATGCAATGCGCAGCCCATCACGCTCGACAGCTGCATCGGCATGGCACTGAATGCCAACCGACAGATGGAGAGTGCACGCCTGCAGACCCGCCAGCGCGACTACACCGTGGCAGCCATGAAAGCCAATTTCCTGCCTAACTTCAAGGTGTCGGCACGCGACATCTACAGCTCGGCCAGCGGCTCGTTCAGCATCGCCGACGGCTACCTGCCCACCTTCATACCTGGGGCCGACGGCACGCTGCAGCCCAACGTCCTCGTCAATCCGGCCACGGGACTGCCCGTCATGCAGCCCGACGGCGTGACGCCAGTGTTCCAGCAGTATGCCTACTTCCCCTCGCAGGAGCTGAAATACAAGGTTGAGAACGTCATACAGGCCGGCCTTTCCGTCGAGCAGCCCATCTACATGGGCGGCAAGATCAGCGCCGGATACAAGATGAGCCAGCTGGCACGTGACATCGCACGGCAGAACGAGCGGCTCACCGAGGCCCAGGTGATCGTCAACACCGAGGAAGCCTACGCCCAGCTCGTCCGTGCCACCGAGATGAGGGGGGTCGCCCTACAATACGACAGCCTGCTCCTCAGGCTGCTCCACGACGTCACAGCGGCACGCTCCCACGGCATGGCCTCACACAACGACGTGCTGAAGGTGGCAGTGAAGAAAAACGAGGCCGAACTGCAACTGCGCCAGGCCGAGAACGCACAGCGGCTGGCACGCATGAACCTCTGCCGACAGATAGCCCTGCCGTTGGACTCCGACATCGAAGCCATTGCGCCACCTGCCGTCAGCACCGACGACATCGCACCCCTCTTAGCCGCCGGGATGGACATCCCCGCACGTCCCGAGGCCGTCATGCTCGACCAGAAAGCGCGTTTGGCCGAACAGAAGGTCCGCGTGGAGCGAGCCGAGTTCATGCCGCAGATAGGCATCGCTGCCGGATACAGCTATCTCTACGGCGTGAAGCTCAATGACAACCGCCTGCTCGACGGTGGCAGTTTCGCGGCACTCCTCAACGTCAGCATCCCCCTCTTCCACTTCGGCGAGGGGCGCAACAAGGTGCGGGCAGCCCGCATGGAGGCCGAGCAAGCACGCGTGGAGCAGCAGGATCTCATGGAGCAGATGCGCCTTGAGGTCACCCGCGAATCCAACAACGTCGACGAGGCACGCCTCGAACTGGAGGTCACTACCCGCAGCCTCGCCCAGACTGCCGAGAACCTACGCATGGCCCGCAAGAGCTATGATGCCGGCATGGAGTCGCTCTCAGACCTCCTCGAGGCCCAGACCCTCCACCAGCAAGCCCAAGCCCGCCAGGTGGAAGCCCGCTGCCAGCTCTCCCTCGCCCTCGCCCGCTACCGCAAGGCTACGGGAAAGTCATTTGACACGGAACACACAAATATCCACTAATAACAAACAAACCAAAAATGAATCCACTAAACAAACACTTCGCTCCTAAGAGCGTCATGCCCGAGAAAGTCATTCAGTTCGGAGAAGGAAACTTCCTCCGTGCATTCGTAGACTGGATTATCTGGAACATGGACCAGAAGACCAACTTCAACGGATCTGTCGTCGTCGTACAACCATTGGCACAAGGCATGGTAGACTGGCTCAACGGACAGGACTGCCTCTACCACGTCAACCTGCAGGGCCGCGAGAACGGCAAGCCGGTCAATACGATCGAACGCATCGACGTCATCAGCCGGTGCCTCAACCCCTACTCGCAGAACGACGCCTTCATGGCACTTGCCGACCAGCCCGAGATGCGGTTCGTCATCTCCAACACCACCGAGGCCGGCATTGCCTTCGACCCCGCCTGCAAGCTTGACGACAAACCTGCCTCGTCCTACCCAGGCAAGCTCGTGCAGCTGCTCTACCGCCGCTACCAGACCTTCGACGGCGACCCCACGAAGGGACTCATCATCTTCCCATGCGAGCTCATCTTCCTCAACGGACACGTGCTGAAGGACTGCATCCGCAAGTACATCGACCTGTGGGAGCTGCCAGAGGGATTCCGCCAGTGGTTTGAGAACTCATGCGGTGTCTACGCCACCCTCGTCGACCGCATCGTGCCAGGCTTCCCCCGCAAGGAGATTGCAAAGATACAGGAGAAGATAGGCTATCGCGACAACCTCGTCGTACAGGCCGAGAACTTCCACCTCTGGGTCATCGAGGCGCCACGCGAGGTGGCACAGGAGTTCCCCGCCGACAAGGCCGGCCTGCACGTGCTCTTCGTACCCTCGGAAGAACCCTACCACAAGCGGAAGGTGACACTGCTCAACGGTCCCCACACCGTGCTCTCGCCCGTGGCCTACCTCAGCGGTGTCAACATCGTGCGTGACGCCTGCCAGCATGAGATTATCGGCAAGTATATCCATAAGGTGCAGTTCGAAGAACTCATGCAGACACTCGACCTGCCCATCGAGGAACTCGAGAAGTTTGCAGCTGACGTGCTCGAGCGTTTCGACAATCCCTTCGTCGACCATCTGGTGACGAGCATCATGCTCAACTCCTTCCCCAAGTTCCAGGCGCGCGACCTGCCCGGCGTGAAGACCTTCCTTGAGCGCCGTGGCGAACTCCCCAAGGGCCTCGTCTTCGGACTCGCAGCCATCATTACCTACTACAAGGGTGGCAAGCGCCAGCAGGACGGTGCAGAGATCACGCCCAACGACGACCCGAAGATCATCGAGCTTCTGCAGCAGCTATGGGCTACCGGCGACACGCAGAAGGTGGCTGACGGCGTGCTCGCTGCCGAGTTCATCTGGCATGAAGACCTCAACAAGATACAGGGGCTCAACGTCCTCGTCAAACAGTACCTCGACCTCATCGCAGACCGTGGCATGCTCGAGGCAGTGAAGACCATCCTGTAAGAGAACCGGCCATCTCATTCAGACACACGACATGAAGAAACGGATCCTCTGCACGATGATTTCCGTGCTGGCAGTGCTCACGGCCAGCTCATAGCGTTGCCCATCAAAGAGAGTAAGACGACGTTGTCTGAGGTGTTCACGGGGGTCTATGCGACATCCGAAGACGATTTCCTGAACATCCACGCGCTGCCTTCGACCAAAAGCGCCATTCCCGGCAAGCCTACGACTACCTGTTCATCAGAAAAGGCGACGTTAAGGTTACGGACAAATAGTATGCCTGCATGTCATTTGTCAGGAAGCGAGTTGGCATCCTTTCCAGCATAACAGACACGGCCCAAAAGTTAGTTTAACATTTGCTTATGTCAGATATAATTTGTACCTTTGTATCCAATATTAACTGACGCACCATGCGATATGAAGAAATAAGACGGCCTGAACTCGGTGCCAGAATCTGCCTGGCAACCTTCGCCCCGGAGACTGGTACCGCAGAATGGCATGCCATGCTGCACATTGAACCCCGGGGGGAGAACTTCTCCGGACAATACCACAGGCTCAGGCAGGCAGAGGACTGCTTGCTGAAGACGGTCGCCCTCGAGGGCTGCAAGCCCGTCTTCAAGCGGTACTTCCTCTCTGATGCCACCAACGAGCGGCCTCTCATGACTGCCCCCGAGCCATGCGCCACCTCCTATATCCAGCAGCCACCACTCGACGGCAGCAAACTCGTCATGTGGCTCTACCTGCAGCGCGGCACCGATGTCACCCCCCAGGCAGACCGCCTCGGCTCCACACTCGTGCAGCATGGCGGTTACCGACACCTCTGGACAATGAACATGCTGACCTGCGACGGCAGCTGCTATACGCAGACAAGTAAGCTCCTAGAGGACTACGAAGAACTCCTCGCAGACTACGGCATGACGCTGGAAGACAACTGCCGGCGCACTTGGTTTTTCGTCCGCGATGTCGACACACAGTATCGTGGCCTCGTCACAGCCCGATGGAAAAACTTCGAACAGCACGGTCTGACACCCAGCACGCACTACATCGCCTCCACAGGTATCGGCGGTAATCCGGCCGATCCAAAGGCCATCATACAACTCGGATGCTACGCCCTCGACGGACTAAAGCCTGAGCAGCAACGCTACCTCTACGCTCCCACGCACCTCAACCGCACCAGCAACTATGGCGTCACCTTCGAGCGCGGCACCCTACTCCACTTCGGCGACCGCGACCATGCCATCATCTCCGGCACGGCAAGCATCAACAGCAGGGGAGAAGTCATGCATGTGGGCGACATCGAGAAACAGACTCACCGCATGTGGGAAAACGTCGAGGCTCTCCTCCAGGAAGCCGACATGACCATGCATGACGCAGCACAAATCATCGTCTACCTGCGCGACGGAGCCGACTACGCCACCGTCAGCCGCATGTTCAACGAGAAATACCCCGTCGTCCCCACCGTCTTCACCCTCGCACCAGTCTGCCGCCCTACCTGGCTCATCGAGATGGAATGCATCGCCATCAAAGCCACAACAGCCAGCAGGTTCAGCAATTTCTAATTGCTAAACGGTCAGAAGGGGATGGCCAGCTGCTGTAGTTCCTGGAAGGAACCGCGGAAGACGTCAAGGTCGACATTCTCGCCTATCCCCGACAGCTGACCGTTGTCACGATGCTGCCAGAAGGCCCAAGGACCCCGATAGCGCACAGAGTCGACATAGTAGTGGGCTATCCAGTAGGGATAAAGGTTGAACACCGAGTCATTCATATACTGCTGGCGAAACGAGTGATAGGTGTAGAGGATGGGTTTCACACCATAGTGCTGCTCCACACGCACAAGCCACTCAAGAATACCCTGACGGAAGGCTTCTGCAGACATGCCGTCGGGCTTCACCTCCACGTCAAGCACCGGCGGCAGGTCGCCTGGCTCCAGCTTCACACGACGGATGAAATGCTCGGCCTGTTGCTTGGCAGGTGAGAGTGGACGGTAGAAATGATAGGCTCCCCGCATAATGCCGTACCGGCGGGCTTGGGAGAAGTTGCGTTCAAACTGACGGTCGACCATATCGGTTCCCTCCGTAGCCTTCATAAACACGAAGCTGACGGGGAAGCTGTCGATACGTGCCTCGTTGCGCAAAAGCTCCCAGTCGACGGTGCCCTGATGGTGGCTGATGTCTATGCCGTGGACGGTGAAGCCCCCGGGAGTCGTGTACTCTGTCGTCACCTCGCACGAAGAAAATACCTTGAAGATGAGCCAGCAGGCGCCGATGACAATGAAAGCTCCCAACCAGACGGGCCAGCCAGGCACGAAATCGCGCCAGCGGCATGTGTGTCTCCGTCGGGTCTTTCCCCGCCTCTTCTTTCTTGCTTTGCCTGCCATTCTTATTACAAAAGACAACATAAACAACTCAGACAACTACTGACTCGCCTCATCGTCCATCAATGCTGCGATGTTGTTCTGGTTGTTTATGTTGTCTTCAAAGAGAGACTACTTACCCTGCTCCAATGCCAGCGTACGCGTGGGCTGGTCACAGACCTCGGTGGGTCCCCAGTACTGGATGGGGCCGGGATAGACGTATGCTGTCTCCTTGGCCCATGTGGCACGCTGGGCAGCGAAAGACTTGAAGGGAGCTCCGTCAAGCTCGACGAGGGCCTTGCGGATGACGGGCTTCATCTCGCCGTTACGACGCTCCATGTTCATCATCATCGTGATGGGCACACCGCCGGCCTTCCACTCGGCAGCAGGGGCGGTGGTATTCTTCACGATAGCCATATAGCCTGTCTTGCCTGCAGCGATGAGCTGAGCAGCGCTGGTGCCGAGGGCATAGCAATAGTCAGCGTCGAAGTTGGAGGGAGCGGCGCAACGTCCCTCGTAGCCGAAGAAGTGATGTTGCGGGGCGAACTTGCCCTTGTAGGTGCCTTCCTTCTTCATCTTCTCGAGCTTCTGGGCAACCATGGTCGAGAGCAGCTTTTCGGTCTCGATGAGGCTCACCTGCACGTTGCCGTGAGGGTCGCGATCGAGGGCCAGCTGGCGGGCGACACCCACGGGCAGTGAGTTGAAGACGGCGAGGTTCTCGTCGGTGAGATGGCTCTTGGCGAAGTCCACCTGCTCGTCACGTCCAATTTCCTTGGCCTCGGGTGAGGCGAGGACATCGTTGAGTTGTGCGATAAGCTTCTTGATGGCGGGAATGAACTCGATGAGTCCCTCGGGGATGATAACAGTGCCGAAATTGTTACCGTCGGCGGCGCGGGCAGCGACAGTATGGGCGATGTCGCTGACGATATCGTCGAGACTCTTGGCCTTCTGCTCCACCTCCTCAGAGATGAGGCAGATGTTGGGCTGTGTCTGCAGGGCGCATTCCAGCGCGATGTGAGAGGCAGAGCGGCCCATGACCTTGATGAAGTGCCAGTACTTGCGGGCGGAGTTGCAGTCTCGCTCGATGTTGCCGATGAGCTCAGAGTAGGTCTTGCAGGCGGTATCAAAGCCAAAGGAGGTTTCAATCTGCGAGTTCTTCAGGTCGCCGTCGATGGTCTTGGGACATCCGATGACCTGCACGCCATATTTCTTGGCAGCATAATATTCGGCCAGCACGCAAGCGTTGGTGTTGGAGTCATCGCCACCGATAATGACGATGGCCTTGATGTCAAGCTGGCGGATAATCTCCAGTCCCTTTTCGAACTGCTCCACCTTCTCAAGCTTGGTACGGCCGGAACCAATCATGTCGAAGCCGCCGGTATTGCGGTAGTCGTCGATGATGTCGGAGGTCAGCTCGATGTAGTTGTGATCGACGAGTCCGCCGGGTCCCATCAGGAATCCGTAGAGGCGATTCTCGGGATTGAGCTTCTTCACGGCATCAAAAAGACCCGTAATGACATTGTGGCCGCCAGGAGCCTGACCGCCGGAGAGGATGATGCCGACGTTCATCTTCTCGTGGTTGGCATCGTCGCCCTTGACAAACTCCACGAGGGGCATGCCATAAGTATTAGGGAAGAGCTGCTTGATCTCTTCCTGGTTGTCAACACTCTGGGTGGGCTCGCCCTCAACAGCCTTCACGGCATCCTGCAGCCCCAAGGGAAGCTTGGGCTGGTAGGCGGCGCGAGCAATCTGCAATGCACTTTTTTCCATGTTCTTTTTATTAATGATGATGATTCAGGCTGCAAAGATACAAATAAGTGAGCGAAAAGCAAAAGAAAAAACCATTTTTCTTTTTTCCGAACGAAAATATCTTCGACCACAGGTCAAAGATACAGATAAGTGAGCGAAAGAGGGGGCGTGCCTACTACTTTTCAACACACCCCCTCCTTATTTTCGATGAAAGCGACTATCCGATTTCTATCTGACGGCTCACCTTCACTTTCTGCTCCTCGAACTTAGGTAGTTCGACGGTCAGCACACCATGCTCCACACGGGCCTTGATCTGGTCCTTCTCCACGTCGTCAGGCAGGATGAGCGTCTGCTCGAACTTCGAGTAGGAAAACTCGCGACGCAGGTAGCGGGCGCTCTTATCCTCTTGCTTGTTTTCTTCGTGCTTCTCCATCTTGATCATGAGGTTGCCCTCGTCGTTGATGTGCACGTTGAAATCCTCCTTCTTCATTCCCGGAGCAGCCAGCTCCACAATGTAGGCCTTGTCGGTCTCCTTGACGTTGATGGCGGGTGCGGTAGCACTGGCCTTTGGCATGAACTCGGTGTTGAACAGGTCGTTGAACACTGCGGGAATCCAATTGTTTGTTCTCATCATTGGCATCATAACTTTGTCCTCCTTGTTTTGTTTATTTGTGATACATTTAATGAACTTTGTCTTACGCCGTTTCGTTCTACTGGCGCTCATTATTGCAGATGCAACATCAATGCCAACAGCGAAACGGATGACATTCTGTCAGAAACAAACGACATCTTGTCAGAATAAAGTTTTTTTTTGCCAAAAGGTTGGCCGTTTCATTTATTTTTCCTATCTTTGCCGTTGAAGTAACCAAACTCACCTCAAAATGGCAAACAAGAGATCACTGAAGCACGTCATCAACGGTATCTGCGAAGAGCTGTTCGCAGAGGGTGTGGCAGCATCACTCTACGGAACGGAGAAATCCAACGCCAATACCGATGCCCTGCTGTTCACCATCCTGAAGATACAGAGCAACTTCATTAAACGTGTGTCGCACCCTGAGCCTGGCATCAGCGCCAAGGCCTATTTCAAAGACCTGCGCGAGAAATTCTCAGCACAGGTCAGCGAGGTGGCAGACCACATCAACACGCTCTGACGGATGTGGCGTAGATTCTGCAACTGGCTTCTATACAAGCGAATGGGATGGACGGCTGACGTTACGGAGGTCTGTCCCGAGAAATGCATCATCTGCCTCGCCCCACACACCAGCAACTGGGACTTCATCATCGGCATGCTCTATAACGGCGCCACGGGCCTGAAGAGCAACTTCCTGATGAAGAAGGAATGGTTCGTGTGGCCGCTGGGCTGGTTCTTCCGGCGCATGGGCGGCATTCCCGTCTATCGTCAGAAGCATACCAGCA
Source organism: uncultured Prevotella sp. (assembly GCA_905235325.1). Taxonomy (GTDB): domain Bacteria; phylum Bacteroidota; class Bacteroidia; order Bacteroidales; family Bacteroidaceae; genus Prevotella. The sequence goes on from CAJOLE010000058.1 coordinate 17,598, forward strand.
TGACCGACACGATGGCACAGACAGCACGACAGGCAAAGCAATTCCGGCTCTGCGTCACGCCCGAAGGGACGCGCTCAAGGGTGGAGGAATGGAAGCGGGGGTTCTATATCATCGCACAAAAGGCCGACATCCCCATCCTGCTCTACGGCTTGGATTATGAGCGCAAGCTCATCCTGTGCACACGCACCATCATGCCGTCGGACGACATGGAGAGGGACATAAAAGACATCAAACTATATTTCAAGGATTTAAAGGGCAAGAAGCCCGAGAATTTTACTATCGGGAATGTTTAAGAAAATACTCTCTATATGCTATATCGGGGCGTGTGTGCTCCATGTTGCCGCCCAAAACACCTGGGGAAAGACCGACCACAAGGGCCAGCCTTGGACGCAAAACGCCTCGCGTCCCTACGAAATCAGCAGGGGGCTGGAGGGCAGGCACCTCGCTCTGTGGGCCAGCCACGGACGCTACTATGACCAGGGCAAACAGCAGTGGCGATGGCAACGGCCAGCCCTGTTCTGCACGACAGAGGACCTCTTCACGCAAACCCTCGTCGTGCCTTACCTCATCCCAATGCTCGAAGATGCTGGTGCCATCGTCTTTACCCCGAGGGAACGCGACTGGCAGCGCCATGAGGTCATTGTCGACAACGAGCCAACGGGCTCGTTCACCGACTACCTATATGAAGAAAGCTACTACCACAACGGCTGGCAACAAGCTCCAGGACCAGGATTCGCCATGCACAACGGGCCCTACCGCGATGGTGAAAACCCCTTCGAGGCCGGAACGGCACGCATTTCGGAGACAACGAAGAGCAAGAACAAGACCAATGAGGTCAGCTATCAGCCAAACCTCCCCGAGGCGGGACGCTACGCCGTCTATGTCAGCTACCAGACCGTTCCCGGCAGCATCGATGACGCCCGATACACCGTCTGGCACAAGGGACAGGCAACGGAGTTCCGCGTCAACCAGCAGATGGGCGGATCCACATGGGTCTATCTCGGCACGTTCGACTTCGACGCCGGCATGTCGGCCGGCAACCGCGTTGTCGTATCCAACTTCAGCAACAGCCGCGGGTATGTCACAACCGACGCCGTGCGTTTCGGCGGCGGCATGGGCAATATCAGCCGGGGAGGCAGTATCAGCGGATTTCCGCGCTGTCTCGAAGGGGCACGCTACTATGCACAGTGGGCAGGAATGCCCTACGAGGTCTACAGCTGCAAGAACGGACTTAACGACTATGCTGACGACATCAACGTGCGCTCCTACATGACCAACTTGCTCGCCGGCGGTTCCTGCTATGCTCCTGATTCGGCAGGACGGAAAGTGCCCATCGAACTGTCACTGGCCGTACACAGCGATGCAGGATACACGGAAACAGGGCTGGGCGTCTACGGCACACTCTCCATTTGCACCACCGGCTACGGACAGCCTACACTGGCCACCGGACTCAGCCGGGAGGCTTCGAAAGACCTGGCCACCAGCCTCCTCGAAAACACCACCGCCGACATGCAGTACCGCTTTGGCGAATGGAAGCTGCGCAAGCTCTACGACCGCAACTATTCCGAAACACGACTGCCCATCGTGCCCAGCTCCATCCTCGAGACCCTGTCGCACCAGAATTTCGGTGACATGCGCTACGGACAAGACCCCAACTTTCGCTTTTGGATGGCACGGTCAATCTATAAGACGCTACTACGCTACGTCACAAGACTTCATGGTGAAAAATATGCCGTCACACCGTTGGCACCTGACCATTTCAACATTGAGTTCACCGACAGGAAGGGCGAGGTAAGGCTCAGCTGGCAGGGACTCATCGATTCACAGGAAAAGACATCCGCACCCTCGGGATACATCTTATATATTGCGCAGGGCAACGGTGGTTTCGACAACGGCACCACGCTGCGCGGCACTTCTTGTAACGTCCGTCTGGTACCCAATGTGCTCTACAGCTTCCAAGTAAGGGCTTTCAACGAGGGGGGGAGAAGCTTTCCCACCGAGGTGCTGTCGGCCTACTACAATCCCAACACAGCATCGAAAGTCATGATCATCAACGGCTTCCGCCGGCTCTCCTCACCCGCCATCAGCAGCATAGGCCAGGGTTTCGACATTGATGAAGACCCGGGCATCACCTACGGACGCACGGCAGGACTGCTAGGCAGGCAGCTCGTCTTCGACACAATGAAGATGGGGATTGAGGACTCCACAGGACTGGGATTCTCGGGCAGCGAGCTGGCAGGACAGTTCATTGCCGGAAACGAATTCAACTATGTACGCACACATGCCCAAGCCATCGCCGCCACAGGCCGTTTTAGTCTAGTCAGTGCGTCGGCACAGGCGGTGGAGAGCGGAAACGTCCCCCTCGGGCAGTATGCCGCCGTCGACCTGCTGCTGGGGCTCGAACGCAACGACGGCCATAGCCTCATGCCCTACAAGTCGTTCCGACCTGCCATGCAGGAACAGCTCCGACGCTACGTCAACGGACACGGCAACCTGCTGGCCAGCGGGGCTTACATCGGGGCTGACATGACAGCACCTGCCGAGCAGCAGTTTCTTGCCGACGTACTGAAGGTAAACAATCCCACCGACTACCGAGATCCTAGCGGACTGGTCACCGGACTAGGCACATCGTTCAGCTTCTACCACCAGCTCAACGAACAACACTATGCTGCCACTCACACCGATGTGCTGATGCCTGCCGTACAGGGGGCATTCCCCGCCATGGTCTATGCCAACGGCACCAGCGCTGCCGTGGCCTACAGTGGACAGGACTACCATGCCTTCACCATGGGATTCCCCTTCGAATGCATTACCGACCAAGGGATGAGGGCTTCAATCATGAACGGAATACTCAGATTTCTAATACCTAACTAAAATCATCTGCACTATGGCAAAAATCCAAGCTAACGCTTCAGGAACAAGAAGCATCGAGGTGAGCGACCATCATCTGCTGACACTCGAAAAATACCAACTGCTGCGCGATCTGGTCGACTCCCACGGCTTTGTAGACGAACAGGTACTCGACAAGCTGAAACTGAATATACGGTCACTCCTGGAGTCGGAAGGCGGGAACGACAAGGACCTGCTCGATCTCTGCCTCGACGTTGTCTACAACCCTAACATGAAGGCCTTCGGTCTCGAACAGCTCTACCACCATTACATGGAGTGGAAAGCATCCTCGGCCAACAACGACGAACTCAACATTTCGTTGAAGGCCCTGCAGGGAACACCCTTCAACTGACCATGCTGACCGACTTCCTGCCTACGACAAAGAAGGAGCTGGAGCTACGCGGATGGGACAATGTCGACGTAATCCTCTTCTCAGGCGATGCATACGTCGACCATCCGTCATTCGGGGCGGCCGTCATCGGTCGCACACTGGAGGCCGCAGGCTATCGCGTGGCCATCGTACCCCAGCCCGACTGGCACGGCGACTACCGTGACTTCCGCAAGCTCGGACGGCCGCGGCTCTTCTTCGGCATATCGCCGGGGTGCATGGACTCCA
>CAJOLE010000059.1 GCA_905235325.1 uncultured Prevotella sp.
GAGAACAAAGATTAAAAGATTTAATAAGATTTCGCGCCTTAAAATATAGGCGCATTGTAGTTACTGACCCGTACATCAAAACGATGTAGTTACGAATAATAGGTTTTATCCTACACTTCCTACACTTCCTACACCTGCCCCACTTTTTTTAGGTGTAGGAAGTGTAGGAAGTGTAGGATAAAACCTGCGAATAACAACTATATATGCAAAAAAAGACGGTTTCATCGGGAAAATCAGCCCTCGACGACCGCCTTCGGAGGGGGGAACCGACACCTGAACCGACACCTATGGTTGGAGGTTGATAAGTTGGTAAGGTTATAAGTTTATAAGTTTATAAGTTGGTAAGTTTATAAGTTTATAAGTTGGTAAGGTTATAAGGTTGGAGGTTGAGGTTGATGGGCTGAATGGGAAAAGGGGCGGGTTTTGCGCAAAAGGCGGCGGGTTTTGGTGAAAAGGCGGCGGGTTTTGCGAAATAAATGACGAAATAATTCCTTTTTTCTATATTATTTCGTAACTTTGCAGCAAACTTTTCGATTCATCGAAAGCAAACATGAGTAACAACACGACATAGTTATTGAGTCAAAACGGGAAGCTTATGGCAAGAAGAATAAAATGGCAAGATGACTACTGGCTGCTCCTGATGCAGATTTACCTGCGCCGACCAGTCGGCGTGAAGCCTGTGTACTGCCGGGAGATGGTGGCGCTGGCACTGGAGTTGCACATCCATCCGCAGTTACTGGCCGCCAAGATGCAGGATATAGCCTCGCTGGAGACGCCGCGGATAGAGCGTATCTGGAAAACATACAGCGACAATCCTCAAAAGCTGGCCAGAGCCGCCCGCCTGCTGCGCGAAATGAAAGGCTTCGGACAAGCCGAAACCTTCTACGACGGCGTGGAACTGAACCAGACTTGGGAGAAGGACTGGGAGCCGCTGCCCGAGAACAGCAGCCTGACGCCCGTCGTGCTGACATTGGTGCTCGACCTCTACTTCAGGCTGACGCCGGCAACAATGGTAAGGAACACACCCGAAGTGCAGGAACTTGCGCGGCGGGTGAAGATAGGCACCGGCGACGTGGTGGACCTGCTGGAGGTGTTTCAGCACTGCGACCCCTACCTGAACCGCCGCGACGTGACGTTCAGCCCGCTGCTGCTGCCCTGCCAGGCCATCTGGCAGCGCTATGGCAACGGCGACCCTGAGCAACTGGCCGACTTGGCCGAACAACTGAAAGTCTACTACGCATGAGCCAAAGCCAGATACAGGAACAAAAGCAGGAGCAGAAGCTGTCGCAGAGCTTCTCGCAACAGCAACTGCTGCAGGCACAGCTGACCGAACTCCCCATCGCGCAGCTTATAGAGCGTGTGAATACCGAGATGGACGACAACCCGGCACTGGAGACCGGTGCCGAAAACCAAGACTTCACGGAGAACCAAGATTTCGCGGAGGCACCGGCCTACCAGGACCCTGCCGAAGACTATGACAGCCAGCGCGAGCGCGAGGAGCGCCAGTCGGCCTTGGACGCCGCGCTCGAGAGCATCGGCCGTGACGACGAGGAACTGCCCGTCTACCACAGTGGCAGCAGTCTCGACGAAGAGCGCGAAGAACTGGTCTATGGCGAAACAGTATCCTTCTATGACCAGCTGAAAGAGCAGATGGGACTCTCGGACCTGTCGGAGCATGAGCGCGACATCATGGAATACCTCATCGGCTCGCTTGACGACGACGGCCTGCTCCGTAAGCAGCTCGACGCCATCAGCGACGAGCTGGCCGTCTACCATAACTTAGAGACCACGCCGCAGGAGGTGGAGCACGTCCTGCAGATGCTGCAGCAGTTCGACCCGCCCGGCATCGGTGCCCGCACGCTGCAGGAATGCCTGCTGCTGCAGATAGAGCGGCGCGACGACTCGCGCCTGACGTCGCTCATGCAGAAGGTCATCACCAACTACTTCGAAGCGTTCACCAAGAAGCACTGGCACCGCATACAGTCGGTACTGAAACTGAACGACCTGCAGGCCAAGGCGCTCTTCGGCGAACTGCGCAAGCTGAACCCCAAGCCCGGCGCGTCGATGGGCGAGACCGTAGGCCACTCGCTTCAGCAGATAACGCCCGACTTCATCGTCGACACGCAGGACGACGGCACGATAACCTTTACGCTGAACCAGGGCGAGCTGCCCGAGCTGAAGGTGTCGCAGTCGTTTGTTGACTCCATGAACGAATACCAGCAGCACCATGAGAAAATGAGCCGCCAGCAGAAGGAGGCCCTGCTATATATCAAGAAGAAGGTAGAAGCCGCCCAAGGCTTCATCGACGCCATCCGCGTGCGCCGCCATACGCTGACCGTCACCATGCAGGCCATCATCCAGCTGCAGCGGCAGTTCTTCCTCGACGGCGACGAGTCATCGCTGCGCCCGATGATACTCAAGGACGTGGCCGAACGGACTGGGCTCGACCTGTCGACCGTCTCGCGCGTCAGTAACTCCAAGTATGCGCAGACGCGCTGGGGCACGTTCCCGCTGCGCCACTTCTTCAGCGACAGCTACGTGACCGGTGAGGGCGAGGAACTGTCGACCCGGCAAATCAAGGCTGCCCTGCGCGACATTATCAGTGCCGAGGACAAGCGGAAGCCCCTGAGCGATGATGCCCTGACGAAGCTCATGGCCATGCAGGGCTACCCCATAGCCCGCCGGACGGTGGCCAAATACCGCGAACAATTAGGAATACCCGTTGCCAGACTGCGAAAATGAGAAAGATAACCCGAGAACGACAAATCATCATTGCTGCAAGGGTGGCCAGTATGCTGTTCACCCCGTTCTACCTGCCTATACTCGGACTGGTCGTCCTGTTCTTCCTGACCAACCTCAGCCAATATCCGGCCAACTACAAGTTCTACGTCCTGGCCGTCGTCTACTTCTTTACCATCCTGCTGCCGACGTTCCTGATACACCTCTATCGCAGCCACCAAGGCTGGACACTCATAGAACTGGGCGCCCGCGAGCGGCGCATCGTTCCCTACCTCATCTCCATCCTCAGCTACTTCGTCTGCTTCTACATCATGGAGCGGATGCACACACCCTTCTTCATGCGCAGCATCGTGGCCAGTGCCCTCATCATTCAGATTGTCTGCGCCGTCGTCAACAGCTGGTGGAAAATCTCTACCCACACGGCCGGCATCGGCGGCGTGGCCGGCGCACTGCTTGTCTTTGCCGACATCTTCCGCTTCAACCCCTTGTGGTGGATGTGCCTCGTGCTGTTGATAGCCGGCGTGCTTGGCACAAGCAGGATGCTGCTGCGCCAGCACACTCTGCCACAGGTGGTGGCGGGATTCCTCGTCGGCTTTGTCTGTGCTGTCTTTGCCATTCTGAAATTATAAAACAAGCGAAATATGAAACCATTAGTAAGCATTATCATGGGCAGCACCAGCGACCTGCCCGTCATGGAAAAGGCCTGCAAGCTGCTTGACGAGTTGCAGGTGCCGTTTGAAGTAAACGCCCTCTCTGCCCACCGCACGCCGGAGGCCGTCGAGCAATTTGCGCACGGAGCGCAAGAACGTGGGCTGAAAGTCGTCATCGCTGCCGCAGGCATGGCTGCAGCGCTGCCTGGCGTCATCGCTGCCCAAACCACCCTGCCCGTTATCGGCGTTCCTATTAAGGGAATGCTCGACGGGCTCGATGCCCTGCTCTCCATCGTCCAGATGCCACCGGGCATTCCCGTGGCTACCGTAGGCGTCAATGCCGCCCAGAATGCGGCCATCCTCGCCGTGGAGATGCTCGCCCTCGGCGACGCTGACATCGCCCGGCGTCTCAATGACTACAAGCAGGGGCTGAAGGCCAAGATTGAGAAAGCCAACAAGGACTTAGCCGAAGTGAAATATGAGTTCAAGACGAATTAGCAGCGTTTGCCACGTGGGCGATGTCGCCATCGGCGGCGGCAACCCCATCCGCATACAGTCGATGGCTACCGTCGATACCAACGACACCGAGGGCTGTGTCGGTCAGGCCAAGCGCATCGTCGACGCCGGTGGCGAACTGGTGCGCTTCACGACGCAAGGCATACGTGAGGCGGAGAACATGAAGAACATCTCGGCCCGCCTGAAAGCCGACGGCTATAGGCAGCCACTTGTGGCCGACGTCCACTTCACTGCCCACACGGCCGATGTAGCCGCCCAGTACTGTGAGAAGGTGCGTATCAACCCCGGCAACTATGTTGACCCGGGGCGCACGTTCCGCCATCTGGAATATACCGACGGGGAATATGCCGCTGAGTTAAGTAAGATAGAGCAGAAGCTCGTGCCTTTCATCAATATCTGCAAGGCGCATAAAACCGCCGTGCGCATCGGCGTAAACCACGGTTCGCTCAGCGACCGCATCATGTCGCGCTACGGCGACACACCGGAAGGGATCGTCGAGAGCTGCATGGAGTTTCTGCGAATCTTCCGCCGTGAGCGCTTCGACGACGTGGTCATCAGCATTAAAGCGTCGAATACGGTAGTGATGGTGACGACCGTAAGGCTGTTGGTAAAGGCTATGGACGCAGAGGATATGCACTATCCGCTGCACCTCGGCGTTACCGAGGCCGGCGAAGGCGAGGACGGCCGCATCAAGTCGGCCGTCGGCATCGGGGCCCTGCTCACCGAGGGCATAGGCGATACCATCCGCGTCTCGCTGAGCGAAGAGCCGGAGTGCGAAATCCCCGTCGCGCGAAAAATCGTCGATTCCATCGAGGAATGCACGGCCCTGCGCGCCCAAGCCGAAGCCGGCATCAACGACGATACCATCACGCTCGCCATTGACGAGCCGGACTGGGAAAGCTTCCAGCTGAAGGCCGCTATGGCCACCGGCGCACTGCTCATCGACCGCAAGGCCACGAGGCTGGAGCTGCGCTCTTCGCTGTTCACCCGCGAACAGACGACATCCCTCGCCGATGCCATTCTTCAGGCTGCCCGCATCAAGTTTACCAAGACAGAGTATATCTCCTGTCCCGGCTGCGGGCGCACGCTCTACAACCTGCAGGAAACGATTGCACGCATCAAGGCGGCTACCAGCCACCTCGTCGGACTGAAAATCGGCATCATGGGCTGCATCGTCAACGGGCCGGGCGAGATGGCCGATGCCGACTACGGTTATGTCGGGGCCGGCCGAGGCCGCATCTCACTCTACCGAGGCAAGGAGTGCGTCGAAAAGAACATCCCCGAGGCCGAAGCGGTCGACCGCCTGCTGCAGTTAATTGATAGCGACAAGAGATAATATCGAAAATATTTGGCTTTTCGCACACTTATTTGTACCTTTGCACCCGATTTCAAGATACACAGAAGAAAATGAGAAAGAATTTTGTTGAAGAGCTCCGCTGGCGCGGAATGTTGGCACAGATGATGCCGGGTACGGAAGAATTGCTGCAGAAGGAGATGGTGACTGCCTATCTCGGTACCGACCCGACGGCCGACTCGCTGCACATTGGCCACCTCTGCGGCATTATGATGCTGCGACACCTGCAGCGCTGCGGCCATAAGCCTATCATTCTTGTCGGCGGCGCTACGGGCATGATCGGCGACCCCAGCGGCAAGTCGCAGGAGCGCAACCTGCTGAACGACGAGACGCTGCGCCACAATCAGGAGTGCATCAAGGCTCAGGTGGCCAAGTTCCTCGACTTTGAGTCGAAAGATGAGAATGCTGCCGAGATGGTGAACAACTACGACTGGATGAAGGACTTCACTTTCCTCGACTTCGCCCGCGAGGTGGGCAAGCACATCACCGTGAACTATATGATGGCGAAGGACTCTGTGCAGCAGCGTCTGAACGGCACGGCCCGCGACGGCCTGTCGTTTACGGAGTTCACCTACCAGCTGCTGCAGGGCTACGACTTCCTGTACCTCTACCAGCACAAGGGCGTGAAGCTGCAGCTCGGCGGCAACGACCAGTGGGGCAACATGACCACGGGTACGGAGCTGATTCGCCGCACCTTAGGCAACGAGGTCGAGACTTTCGCGCTGACCTGCCCGCTCATTACGAAAAGCGACGGCAAGAAATTCGGCAAGACCGAGAGCGGCAACATCTGGCTCGACCCGAAGCGCACCACGCCGTATAAGTTCTACCAGTTCTGGCTGAACGTCAGCGACGAGGATGCCGAGCGCTACATCAAGATTTTTACTTCGCTTGACAAGGAGACCATCGATGCTCTTACCGAGGAGCACCGCCAGGACCCCGGCCGCCGCGTGCTGCAGCGCCGCCTGGCCGAGGAGGTGACGGTGATGGTTCACTCGCAGGCCGACCTTGACGTGGCTATCGAGGCATCGAACATTCTGTTCGGCAAGTCGACGAAGGAGGCTCTGGAGCGTCTCGATGAGCAAACGTTCCTGGATGTGTTCGACGGAGTCGAGCACCACGAGATAGGGCGCGACCAGCTGGGACAGCCCGCCATTGATCTGTTTACCGCAGCTGCGCCGGTGTTCCCGTCGAAGGGCGAGATGCGCAAGATGGTGCAGGGCGGCGGTGTCAGCCTGAACAAGGAGAAACTGACCGACCCGCAGCGCCCCGTAACCGCCGACGACCTCATCGACGGCAAATACCTGCTGGCTCAGAAAGGCAAGAAGAACTACTACCTGCTCATCGTAGCCTGATTCTCCTCATTTCAGATTAGCAGGATTTGATTATACACCGTCTGCCGCCAAGGCAGGCGGTGTATATTTTACAGCACTTTAGGTATTGCGGCTGTGGCGGGAATGGTGTACCTTTGCACCCCGAAAATGAAGAAAGGCAACACAGCAACTTACAAAAGCATAAGACACCTGCTGCTGGCCGTGGCCCTCATGGCCGGGGTGCAGGCAGCCTATGCCCAGCGCACGCTGAAGCCCGACACGCTGAACCGGCGGCGGCAGTCTCTGGCTGACAGCAGTCGGACGGTGACGCTGCCCGGTACGCAGCGGCTGCGGGAGGTCGTGGTCGTGGCTCGCGAGAAGGCAGGTCCCGTGACCACCAGCGTCATCAGCCGCGAAGCCATGGAGCACCTGCAGCCCACCAGCATTGCCGACATCATGGAACTGCTGCCCGGCGGCTACTCCAAAGACCCCAACATGGGCGTAGCCAACACCATACAGCTGCGCGAGACAGGCTCAATGACGGCTACGGGAGCCAGTACACAGAACAACAAGTTCAGCATCTCCTCGCTCGGCACGCAGTTCATCGTCGACGGTGCGCCCATCTCTACCGATGCCAACCTGCAGTTCTCGCCACTGAGCGACGTGCAGAGCCTGACGGCGGGCAGCGGTGCCGAGGTGGCACGCGACATCACGAACAAGGGCGTCGACATGCGGAGCATTGCCACCGACGACATCGAGCGGGTAGAGGTGGTGCGAGGCATACCCTCGGTGGAATATGGAAACCTGACCAGCGGCGTGGTGAACATCCAGAAAATACGCCACCACACGCCACTCACCATGCGCTTCAAGGCCGACGGCTACAGCAAGCTGCTGGCCGTGGGCAAGGGACTGCGCTTAGACAGTGCCGGGCGGCACGTGGTCAACCTGGACTTGGGATGGCTCGACTCGAAGGTTGACCCCACCAACAATCTGGAGAACTACAAGCGACTGAACGCTTCGGCCCGCTACACGCTGCGCCGGCAGACCGCCGCCGCCCGCTGGCAGTGGAACGCCGGACTGGACTATAGCGGCTCGTTCGACGATGCCAAGCAGGACCCCGACCTGAACTACGGCCGCATAGACGAGTATAAGTCGGCCTACAACCGCATGGCACTTACCAACAGCCTGCGCTTAGTGCGCCCCAAGAGGCTTTTCCGCGAACTGGAGGTGAATAGCAGCGTCAGCCTGCAGATAGACAAGCTGACCGAGCGCCGCTTAGTGGCCCCGCAGCGCTACGGCATCGTGCCTACAGGCTGGGACACGGGCGAGCAGGAGGCACAGGCTGTCTATGCCGAGTATGTGGCCGACTACGAGTGCGACGGCAAGCCCTTCAACGCCTATCTCAAGGCCAAGGGACTGCTGCAGTTTGCAACCCTGGGCTGGCAGAACAAGGTGAAGCTGGGCGCCAACTGGGAAACATCGAAGAACTTCGGGCGCGGACAGCAGTACGACATGCGCCGCCCGCTGAGCCTGACGGGCTGGAACAGTCGCCCGCGAAAGTACAGCGACATACCGGCCTTGCAGAACCTCTCTGTGTTTGTCGAGGAGAATGCCGACGCACCGCTCGGCGTGCTGGGCCGGTTGGAGGCTATGCTGGGTGTAAGACTGAGCACGATGCCTGGGCTTGACAGCCGCTACACCATGGCTGGCCGCATCTATGCCGACCCACGCTTGAACCTGAGCTGGCACCTGCCCGAGGCCGAGGTAGCCGACAAGCCACTACAAATGACGCTGTCGGGCGGCTGGGGCGTCACGACCAAGAACCCTACGCTCAACTATTTCTATCCCAACCCCTACTACACCAATTTCATTGAACTGAGCTACTACGACACCCAGCGACCATCCGAAGACAGCCGCTTCGTCGTGGTCACCACGCTGCAAGACCCCACCAACTACGACATACGCCCCGCCCGCAACCACAAGTGGGAGGTGAGGCTCGATGTCGAGTGGGCCGACAACGCGCTCACCCTGGACTATTTCCGCGAGCAGATGACCGACGGCTTCCGCTACAGCCGCATCTACGGCGTCTACGACTACAAGGTCTATGACGTGCAGAGCATGGCCGCTGGCGCAGACTGGCACACACTGCCCTACGCCGACCGCCGCGTGCTCGACGGCTATACGCAGTCGTCGAACGGCACCGAGATGGTGAAACAGGGTATCGAGCTACAGTTCCGCTCGGCCCGCATCCGCCCCTTACGCACGCGCGTAAATATAAGCGGTGCATGGTTCCACACCACCTACACCAACTCGCAGCCCATGTTCGACCCCGTCACGGCGGTGGTAGACAACCAGGCCGTGAGCGACCTCTACGTGGGACTCTACGACTGGCGCGACGGTCGCGTGAACGACCGTCTGAACACCAACGTGATGCTCGACACGCAGGTGCCTGAGTGGGGACTGGTGTTCACCACGTCGGCACAGTTCATGTGGCTCGTGCGCACCGAGATGCAGCGCAAGGACGGCACCCCCACGGCCTACCTGACCACCGACGGCGAACTGCACCCCTACACCGAGACCGACCGTCAGGACATGATGCTGCAACACCTCATGCGCTACTACAACGAGGCGCAGTTTGCGCCCTTCACCGTGCCCATGTCGATGATTGTCAACCTGAAGGCCACGAAGAAAATCGGACGGCTGATGAAGCTGTCGTTCTTTGCCAACAAGATACTCGACTACCTGCCCGACTACGAGTCGAGCGGCCACATCCTGCGGCGCAACGCGTCGCCATACTTCGGCGTCGAGGCCAACCTGACCCTGTAATCCCCCCTGTATATGAAGACTAACAATATAACCACTCCAAATATCTTGAAGAGAGTCTTACCGCTCCTCTTCGTCGTGCTCGCCCTGCTCTCGGGCTGTAAGGACGACGACGAGATGCCCATGACGGCAGCCACCGTGAGCATACAGCTGCCCGAGGGCTACCGCGACCTGCGCGTCACCGACGAGCAGCTGACGTTCCGCAACATCACCTCCGGCGAGCAGACAGCGTTCCGCGACGTGAGGCAGGTGAGCCTGGCCGAGGGGCTCTACGACTGCTCATATACGGCCAGCGTCACCTTTCTCAACGGCGACTCCACCGACGCCGTCAGTCAGCAGGGCCGCCTGGCCGGCAAGCTGGAGAACATCGAACTGACGGGTGCTGCCCGCAGCATCGAGCTGGAAACATTCCTCTCGGTAGACAACGACGACTTCATCTTCGAGGAAATCTTCTTCACCGGCACGCTGCGCGCCTCTGGCTCGCAGTACTATGGCGACAGCTACGTCAAAATCTTCAACAACACCGACCACGTGCTCTACGCCGACGGGCTGGGCTTCTGCGAATCTAAGTTCAAGTCGACGCTTTACTTTGAATATGAGCCCGACATCCGCCGCGACACGTTCACCGTGTGGTCGCTCTACGTTATTCCCGGCTCCGGCCACGACCACCCCGTGCTGCCTGGCCAGTCGCTGCTGCTCGTCGACACGGGCATTGACCACCGCGAGGCCAACCCCAACTCGCTTGACTTCAGCGCGGCCGACTTCGAGTGGTACGACATCTCCACCGCCCCGGCCCACATGGACATTGACAGCGAGACGGTACCCAATCTGGACAAGTGGTACTGCTACACACTGTCGTTCTACGTGCTCCACAACCGGGGCTTCACGTCGTTTGCGCTGGTGCGCTTCCCTGAGGGCATGACCAAGGAGCGCTGGCTCACCGACTACCACTACTGGTACAACTACATACAGCCCACCATCGTGGGCGACTTCTACATGACGCAGGAGGCCTACAAGATACCCAACACGTGGATTGTCGACGGCGTGAACTGCTCGGTCGAGGCCAAGCGCCTGTGGAACATCCTGCCGCCAAGCGTCGACGCAGGCTGGACCCACGTGGGCACCATCGACCACGACAAGACGCGCTACTTCCACAGCGTGCGCCGCAAGCTGGAGTACCTGACCCCCGACGGCAACATGCACCTCAAGGACACGAACAACTCTACGGAGGACTTCAACACCGAGTGCATCCCCTCGATGATAGAGCTACAGCACTCGGCCACCGATGCCGAGGGCACGCGTTGCGAGCAGTTGACCTACGACGGCGTAATCCCTGTGGAGCAGTGACGCTGAGGGACAGCCACGATTTAAAGATGTATTGATGACAAATGATTTCTCGAAGTGATGATATTCATGAAATATAGAGCTGCAAGGTTTGCATTTCTGCTGGCATCGGCGCTGCCACTTTCCGGCATGGCGCAGCCAGTCGCCGCCGAGGCTTCGGCGGGCGACTCGTCTGTGGTGGGAGCCGTGGCCGAGCATAGCAGCGTGCGGGCCGCTTTCCTACAGACGCTCTACGACAACCCCGCCATGCAGCAGCATCGCTATGCCACGACGCTCAACCGCCTTGCACTCAGTGCCGAGGGCTGGCAGGCCACGTCGCCGCAGTTGCTGGAAGAGGGCGACGAGGGGCGCCACGCCGCAGCCGCCATCGATGCCTACATCGTGAAGCGGCAGACCACCCTCTGGGGGCAGGCGGGCTACAGCAACGGGCGCACGGAGAACGTAGGGTTCACCGAGACTTCCGACTACCAGCTGCTCTATCCCTACCTGATGGCCGACACCCTGGCCTGCGGCACCACCCATGAGGAGCGCTACGACTTCTCGGGCGGCTTCGCATCGGCCGTGGGCAACCGCTGGACGCTGGCCGCAGCAGGCTGCTACACGGCCCGGCTGGACTATCGGACGCGCGACCCCCGGCCCAAGAACCTTACGGGCCATCTGCGCCTCTCGCTTGCGGCGGCTCTCAGACTGAGCGAATACCAGATAGGCCTGGCAGCCCACTTCAACCGCTACAAGCAGACCAACGAACTGAAATTCTACGACGAGGTGAACGTGCCCGTGGTCTATCACCTGACCGGCGTAGGCACCGACTACTACCGTTTTCGCGGCGAGAATACCAGTACCTATTATAAAGGTACGGGCGGCGGCTTCAGCCTCAACGCCCGTCCCGTCGGCGGCAGAGGGCTGGTGGCCTCGCTAACCTACCACCGCCTGCAGCTCGACAAGATTATCTCCACGCTCAACGAGCTGCCCTTGGCCACGCTCACCACCGACCGGCAGCAGGCCGAGGTGGCCTGGATGGAGCGCGGCTGGGGCGTGAAACTCACTGAGAGCTACGCCCACCGCGCCGGACAGGAAAACGTCTTCGGCAGTCCGGCGGCCAACATGTATCCGCAAATCTCGGCCATGCCGCAGTATGGCAGCCATGAATGGCAGCTTGGCGGGCAGGCGTTCTGCGAACAGCGGCTGGCCAGTTGGCATCTGGGCGGCACGCTGGGAGCCTACTATCAGCACTGGAGCGAGGAGCATCTTGCGCCCCACAGCGAACTGGAGGCCCACCGGATGGGCGGCACGCTGTCGGCCAATGCGCAGTGGCAGCACGACCGCTGGCTGCTCAGTGCCGACGGTGCGCTCGACTATGCTTGGCAGGCCGACGGATCGCTCAGCACGGCCCAGCTCGCCATGCAGAGCGTCTTGCCGCCCACAGAGCACCGTTTCAGCTATCTCTCGCAGCGCGAACTGCAGACCAAGGCCGCACTCGCCGCCCACTACGACACCCGCCGAGGCTATGCGCTCTATGCCGCGTTGCGCTGGCACTGGCGGCAGTACCTCGAATCGGCTCACCAGAACCGCCTGCACATAGCCGTCGGACTGACGTTCTGAACTCAACAGAAATAAATAGAACCAACAAATAAAAATATGCTTATGATGAAACAATTACTTCTGACGCTCGCACTCCTGGCCGGTCTCTCGGCGCAGGCCCAGAGCGACTACCGGCTCTCCTGGGCCCACACCTTGGACAGCAACCCCGCCGGAGGCGACAATGCCCTGCAGCTGGACAAGGCTGCCGACGGCAACTACTTCTACCTGAACGTGTGGGGCTCGTGCGAGGCCGGCGTACAGCCGGGCACCATGTATCAGAACGCGCCCGACGACTTCATGCACTACTACATCGACGGCAAGCGGGCCACCGACGACCGTGGCGGCGAGATTACCGGCTCGCTCTATCTGGCCTCCGAGGGCACGAGCTACAACGAGAACGTGGCCCTGCAGAAGTTTGACGCTGACGGCAACATCCTCTGGATTGTATGGAGCGACCGTGGCAGCGTGCTCAACAGCTACACCCACGTGGCACCCACGAAGGACGGCGGCGCCCTGCTGCTACTCTATGCCCGCCACTGGGCACAGGATGCCGCCACCACACTGATACGCCTGAACGGCACGAAGGGCAGCCAGGTCACGCTCCTGACCGATGAAGGCACCTGGGAGGCTGCCGACGGCACGTCGCACCGCTACTTTGTGCCCGTGCTGGCGCGCATCTCTGCCGATGGCGAGGTGCTGTGGGCCAAGACCCTGTTTGGCGTAGAGCCGCAGCGGGACCTGAAATATTCGCCCGCCTGGCTCTCATTCCTGAGCGACATGGCTCTGGACGACGAGGAAAACGTCTACATCTGCGGCAACTACCGCACCACGCTCAGTTTCACACGGGCCGACGGCTCCACCGAGACCCACACGGCGCGCAACACGCAGGGCTGGACAGGCGACGACCAGTCGGGCGTGGGCGACCTCTATCTGGCCAAGTTCGACAGCGAGGGCCGCTTTCTGAAATTCTTCGAGGCTGAAGGCACGGCTACACAGACGCAGCTGAACCTGCTGACCATCCACGACGGCACGGTCTACACGATGGGCCACGTTGTGGGCGACGGCACGCCGCTCACCATCGGCAGCAACGCCATCACGGCAGCCCAGACGGGCCAGAGCCTGCTCGTGGCAGCACTCGACACCGACCTGACCCCGCGCTATGCCCGCGTCTACAACGACAACGGCAATGGCCGCGCCCTACACCTGAACGGCCTGCAGTGGCTCGACGACGCGCTCTACCTGACCGGCTCGTACTTAAACAATGCCGGCGGCGCACTCGTGGATGCCGACGGCACCAGTGTGCTGGCCACCAACACCCGCATGCACGAGGGCTACATCCTGAAGCTGAACCCCGCCGACGGCAGCGTGCTGGCCACGGGCATCAACGACAACAAGAACGGCATATCGAAGTACACCGGCGTGTTCAAGACCGTCGGTGCCGACGGCCAGGCTACGCTGAACGCCTTCGGCTATGAGTTCAACACGGGTGCCATCATTGCCAACTTCACCGAAAGCGAGACTGACCGCACGCTCACGAAGAACGGCGCCGTGACCGTCATGAGCCGTGGTGAGACTGCTCCCAACATAGGCACCATTGCCGTGACCGTGGTGCCGGTGGTGGAGAAGGGGCGCGTCCTGCTGGCCAACCGCTTCGGCAAGGCTAACACCGCCAACTTCACCACGACCTTCTACGGCGGACAGCAGACCACGCCCGTGAACTGCTGGTCGACGGCGCTCTATGCCCTTGAGGGCGACGACATCGTGGGCGAACCGCAGGATGACAATGCTCAGGGCATCAACAGCCCGACACGTGTGTACACGGCTGGCACAGCGGCCTACGACCCCAGCGGTCGCCGCATGGCCAGTGGACAGGCATGGCGGCGCGGCCTCTATATCGTTCAAGGAAAGAAACTCTATGTTAAATAACAATTTTAAAATTTTTGGTTTATGAAGAAAGCATTACCCTGGCTGCACTGTTTGTGGCAGCCATCAGTGCCAGCGCCGACGACACGTTTAATACGTTCACCATCGGCTGGCATCACACCTTAGACAGTCAGCCCAACGCCGGCGACTCACCGCTGAGCGTCGACGTGGCTGCCGACGGCAACTACCTTGTATTCCACACGTGGGGTTCCACGGGCGGACAGGACGGTGCTGAGAAAGACGAGAACGCCCAGTTCAAGATTGACGGCGTGACCATGCTTGCCGCCGACGGCAAGCCCATCGTGGGTGCCGGCTACTGGAGCGGCAACTCCTACAACGCCAACATAGGCTTAGAGAAAGTGAACAAGGAGACCGGTGCCGTGGAGTGGATGGTCTATAGCGACCGTGGCGACTGTCTGAACGGCTATACCCACGCGCAGCCCGCTGCCGACGGCGGTGCCTACCTGCTGCTCTACGCCCGCCACTGGGACGAGGACACCGAGACCACGCTCATCCGTCTGCGCAGCACGAAGCAGACAGAGGCTGTCACCATTGAGACCCAGGCTGGCCTGTTCTACGACAGCGGCGACAACCTGCACAAGTTCTACGTGCCCGTGCTGGCCAAGGTGAGTGCCGACGGCCTCGTGGAGTGGGCCAAGGTCATCATCGAGCCTGAGGGCAAAGAGATAGGGAGCCGCTACCCCGCCTGGCTCTCATTCACCAACAGTTTCGTCGTGGCCGAAGACGGCAGCATCTACGTGGGCGGCAACTACCGCACCACCATCACCTTCACCGACAAGGACGGCAACCGCACCTCGACCACGGCACGCAACGTCGTGGGTTGGAACGGCGACGACCAGAACGTCATCGGCGACCTGTATCTGGCCAAGTTCGACGCCGAGGGCAACTTCCTGAAGCTGTTCACCATCGAAGGCGACGACAGCTACGCCGCGATGGCCTTTGTCGACAATCTGGCCGTAGTTGACGGCACGGTCTATTTCGAGGGCCGCGTGCAATCAAACACGCCGTTCCAGTTTGGTGATGCCACCATCACGGCCAGCCTGACGGGCCAGAGCATGCTCTACGGTGCCTTCGACACCGACCTGACGCCCCGCTATGTGAAGCTGCTCACGCAGACGGGCACCAGCGGTGTCCTGCAGTGTGAGAACATACAGTATCTCAACGGCAGCCTCTACTTCACCGGCTCCAGCATGAAGCAGACCTACACCGACGAGGACGGCAACACCGTGCTGGCTCCCAATGCGACGGGCAGCACCCTGCATCAGGGCTTCATCATCAAGGTGAACCCCGAGGACGGCAGCATCATTGCCGCCGGCAACCAGGGCAACCCGCGCAGCATTTCGAAGTACTTCGGCGTGTTTGAGACCCGCGATGCCAAGGGCAACACCGGTCTCTATGCCCTCGGCTACGAGTTTACGGGCGGCTCGCTCATCTGCGCCTACTCGGTAGACGAGTACGCCAAGACCATGACCCGCACGGGCTATCAGGACTTGGTGACCTACGGCACGTCGGCCACTGGTTCGGGCACCATTTCCGCCTGCGGCACGCCTGCCGTGGTCAATGGCGAGGTGGTGTTCATGCACCGTCTCGGTGCCAACAACCAGGACAAGCAGGCCCACTTCGCCGACGGAACTGTGTCGGCCACCGTACACAGCTGGGCAAGCGTGGTGTTCGCCATCCGCAACGCCGACATCTACGTAGCTGAGGCAGAGACACCCGCAGAGACATCTGTCAGCGTGACGCTCGCAGCCGAACTGGGCACGCTGAGCAGCACACAGCCGCTCAACTTCACCGAGGTGAAGGGTCTGAAGGCCTATATCGCCAGCGGCTTCAATCCCTCTACGGGCGAACTGCTGCTGACGCGCGTCTACAACGTGCCCGCCGGCGAGGGCGTGCTGCTGCAGGGTGAGGCCGACCAGAGCTACGACATTCCTGTGGCCGGAACCGACATGGTCTACTCTAACCTGCTCGTTGCTGCCACCACGGCCCAGACGATTGCGCCGACGGCTGACGGCAAGACCAACTACATACTCGGCAACGGCAACAACGGCATAGGTTTCTACAGAGTGGCTGCCGAGGACGAACTGGCTGCCGGCAAGGCTTACCTGCAACTGCCCACAGCCGCCAGCGAGGCCCGTGTCATCCGCCTGTCGTTCAGCGACGATGCAACAGGCATTTCCAGCCTCAGCGCAAGCCGCAGCCTGACGGCCACGGGAACCGTCTACGACCTGCAGGGCCGCCAGGTGGCAAAGCCTGCCAAGGGACTCTACGTGATAGACGGAAAGAAAGTATTCATCAAGTAATTCAACGCGACAATGACAAAAAAGGAATATTCGGTACCGCAGACGGTCGTTTACGCACTGGAGGATGAGCCACTCATGGGTGCTTCGGCTGCCGACACCATGACCATCAGCGTCGACAGTGAGGCTGAAAACGCACTGGAGACCGTAAGCGCCCTGGCACGGATAGACATGCTGTTTGGCGAATAGTGAATATGATGAGGAAAATTCCAACTTCTCTCTTCCTGATGGCAGCCGTACTGGGCGTCAAGGCCCAGTCGCTGCCACAGGATTCTGAGATGCGCACAGGACGGCTGAAGAACGGCATGGCCGTACAGCGGCTCATGGAGCAGTCCATGCCCGTCATTTACAAGGGCACGAAGTATGAGGACTGCCTGCCTATAGGCTCAATGGACATTGTCGACAATTTTCCTTATCAGGACCTGCGCGACTACTACCAGACGCGACTACTTCCCCGTGACGGACAACGACTCGATGATTGTCAGCATACAGAAGGATGCTGAGCAGCCTATCGTGCTCTTCAACCTCTACCAGAAGCGCGACGCCACGCCCGACTCGTTGAAGAATACGGCAGACTACGTGCGAGGCGACTACATGGACCAGCTCATCGGCATCATGCTGAACGACCGGCCAACTTCAAGACGGTCGTCATAGGCAACTACGACGAGCAGGAATTGCGCCGGCTGCTGTGCCAGTATCTGGCCACGCTGCCCGCCACCAACAGCCACGAGCAGACCTGCTGGGCTAACGTTCCGCAAGTCGTGGACGGGCAGAAAGTGGTGAAGTTCGGCAAGAAGATGGCCACGCCGCTGGCCAAGGCACTGCTCTCTGCCGGTCGGTGTATTGAAGTGACCATGCTGTCGGAATAGAAGAAAGACGGAACAACCATCGCTCACCAAGAGGTGCTGAAGGGTACACTGCTAAATTCTTGCAGAAAAATTTGGCAGTATGCCAAATTTTTCCTACCTTTGCAGCCGTATTGGACGATGGTGTAATGGTAACACTACAGGTTTTGGTTCTGTCATTCCCGGTTCGAATCCGAGTCGTCCAACTCTTTCCCGCCTCTACGCACTACTAACGCTTTCGAAATCTGATGAAGACAAACTACGAACTACGCTACGCTACTAATCCAGAAGACTTCAGACATTACGACACAGCACGACTGCGCCGTGATTTCCTCGTTGAGCGTGTCTTTGCACCCGACGAGGTGAACATGGTCTACTCCATGTACGACCGTATGGTGGTGGGCGGTGCCATGCCCGTCAATGAGGTTTTGCCGTTGGAGTCCATCGACCCTCTGAAGGCCGACTTCTTTACTGAGCGGCGCGAGGTGGGTATATATAATATAGGTGGAACGGGTACGGTGAGCATAGGCGATGAGTTATTCACCCTCGGCTATAAGGAGGCGCTCTATATAGGCTGCGGCAACCGTAACGTCGTGTTTGCCTCTGCCGATCCGCAGCAGCCGGCAAAATTCTACTTCAACTCAGCGACTGCCCATGCCGCATACCCCTGTCGGAAGGTGACAAAGCAGGATGCCGTGGTGGCTCACATGGGAAGTCTGGAAATGTCGAACGAGCGCAACATCAACAAGATGCTCGTCAACCAGGTGCTGCCGACCTGCCAACTGCAGATGGGGATGACCGAGCTGGCTCCCGGCTCGGTGTGGAACACCATGCCGGCGCACGTCCACAGCCGCCGCATGGAGGCCTACTTCTACTTTGAGCTGCCCCAGGACCAGGCCGTCTGCCACTTCATGGGCGAGCCGCAGGAAACGCGCCACCTCTGGATGCAAAATGAGCAGGCTGTGCTCTCGCCCGAATGGAGCATCCACTCGGCAGCCGCCACCCACAACTATACGTTCATCTGGGGTATGGCCGGCGAGAACCTCGATTATGCTGACCAAGACTTTTCTAACATTACTGACTTAAAATAAAGTACAAAATTATGGCAAACTTATTTTCTTTAGAGGGCAAGAACGCCTGGATTACCGGTGCTTCCTACGGAATCGGCTTCAACATTGCCAAGGCTTTTGTGGCCGCTGGCGCTAAGACCATCATCTTCAATGACATCAACGAGGCTGCCCTGCAGCGCGGACTTGACAACTACAAGGAGGCTGGTATTGAGAACGTCAAGGGCTACGTCTGCGACGTCACCAAGGAAGACGACGTGAAGGCGCTTGTGGAGACCATCCACAAAGAGGTCGGGCAAATAGACATCCTCGTCAACAACGCCGGCATCATCAAGCGCATACCCATGCACGAGATGAAGCGCGCAGAGTTCCAGCAGGTCATCGACATCGACCTTGTCGGTCCGTTCATCTGCTCCTCAGCCGTCATCCCTGAGATGATGGAGCGTCGGGAGGGCAAGATTATCAACATCTGCTCGATGATGTCGGAGCTGGGCCGCGAGACCGTCTCGGCCTACGCCGCCGCCAAAGGTGGCCTGAAGATGCTCACCCGCAACATCTGCTCGGAGTATGGCGAGTACAACATCCAGTGCAACGGTATTGGACCGGGCTACATTGCCACGCCACAGACAGCTCCGTTGCGCGAGCGCCAGCCTGACGGCTCACGTCATCCGTTCGATTCATTCATCTGCGCCAAGACGCCCGCAGGTCGCTGGCTCGACCCGTCGGAGCTGGGCGGTCCCGCCGTGTTCCTGGCCTCGCACGCTTCTGATGCCGTCAATGGCCACGTGCTCTATGTCGACGGCGGCATCTTGGCTTACATCGGCAAACAGCCGAAATAGGAAGGTAAACAGCTAATCATAATTCAAGTTACTATGTTTGCACCTGCAAACGCAACAGAGGTGGGAGCGACCACCTTGTAGATGGCCAGATTGAGACATGCCGTGACTGTGCGCTGG
>CAJOLE010000060.1 GCA_905235325.1 uncultured Prevotella sp.
TTGGAATAATTAGAATAATTGGGCTGGCGCCGAAGGGGGCATTATTCTTACTCAACTTTCGCAAGTTGAGTAAGGAGTTGAGCGAATGCGAAACTTGAACTTCTTTATTGTTTTTGCTTCTTCTGACGTCAGTCCATACATAAGTGCCAACAGATTATCAATCTCATCTTCCGCTTCCACCTCTCCGGCAAGTGCTCGGTCACAAAGATCCTCAATCCGTGCGATTTCATCTTCCGTCGGATGCTCTATGACAGGTATTAACTTTACGAACTGAGGCTTGTACTCATAGTAGCCTGCGTTGCGCACTACGGCAATAGTCTGCATGAAGAAGTCTGCCAATCGGGAGTTGAGCACGGCCAATAGGTATTTTGTGCCTGGCGTCACCATGACGGCAGGCGCATTGATGTGCATCGGCTCTGGCATCCAGGTGCACGAGGCCCGGTTGTTCAGATTGCCCCAGGCTATCTTCACTTTTTCGAACTCTTCGTAAAAGGCAATGTTGTCTGATGTCTCATACCATTTATGAGCGGTTTTCTTGCGCGACTTGATGTACTGTCCGCTGGCTTCTTTCAGTTCCTGGCCGTCCATAGCCACCACTTTACCTTTCTGCTCCAAGTACAGACGACCGAACTCTTCCATTTTCTCGTCGTCCTGGGCAATGTCCGCATGACCTTGGGCTGCAAGCCATTCACGGGCATAAAACAGCAGGTGGCGCTTCAGTGCGGGATAATCTTCGATGTCGAGCTTTAGCTTGGGATAGAAGCCAATTACCCACTTGTCGGCCCACTGGTGCTGATAACGATGGATGTCCACACCCTCAATGAAGGGATGGATAACGGCTTCCGTGCGCGTTCTTTCTTCGTTAGTGGCGCAGCAGGCCAATATGTGGCTGCGTTGTTCGGTGGTGATGATGAAGGCATCGTTGCGGCCTGTAACGACACCTCTCGCAAATTTAATGTTTTCCCACTCGCCCAAAGGCTTGCCCTTTTCCAGCATCTTCTGCATGATGCTGCGTTTCTCGTCGGGCAGGATAAGCCACTGCTGGTCTTCTGTAAACTGACACTGCAACTGGTTCTCTTGGACAAACCGGTCCATATTCTTTACATCGTCAATGTCTTTCCCTTCGGTGGTGGCGCAAAGCGTTCTGACGCCTTGGTTTTCGCTGTTACTGGCCAAAAGAATGTTGTTCACCACGGTAGCACGCTTGAAAAGGTTCACCCCGGGAAAATCAAGCAGCATCAGCGGTTGCGAGTGTTTCACCAGATAGTTGCGCAGACTTTTGGCAGCATCGTTACGCAGCCATTTGTTTGACGTGATGAAGCATAGCAGTCCGTCGGGGCAGAGAAGTTTTAAAGCCCGCTCATAGAACAAGAAATAGATGTCGCCGTTGCTGTTGAAGGTATCGTATTTCCGTTTTTTGTATCGCTGGCGCAAGCGTCCTCCGTCGGCTCCCAGGGCAATGTAGGGTGGATTGCCTGCAAGGATGTCGAACCCCTCGAAGCGTCCATTTTCATCAAGCAGTTCTGGGAACTCCAACATCCACTCCAAGTAATGCGGTTCTGTATCCTCTTTCTTCATACGGGCTATCATAAAGTCCACAAAATCGGATTGTATGTGGGATTGCAGCTCGCGCTTTACGGCATCCAGCTTCTCTTGCAAATCAAGTCTGGCAGTATGGCCCGTTCCATGTTTATAAGTTTCTACCAGGGATTTGTATTCCTGTGTGATTTCCCGAATACTCTTTGAAGCGGGAACTCGTGATGCTGCTTCGGTCTTCACCTTTACTTCCAAGTGCGACATCAGTGCGTCGCCCCGCTTGATATTGATGTCGATATTGGGCAGCGTCTGCAACTGTCCATTGTCATAGAAGGCATTCTTCAGCAGTTCTATCCATAGGCGCAGGCGGCAGATGTCTACACTCTTGGAGTTGATGTCTACACCGAAGAGGCATTGGCTGATGATGCGACGCTTTTCTTCGAACAGGGTGCGCTGTATAGCTATGTTCAACAGATTATTTTGGTCGTATGAAAAAGTCTTCCCTGTAGATACATCGGTGAGAACGAGTTCATCGTCAATAATCTCTATGAGACAATCTTCCGCTCTTTGACCTGCATATCTTTTTGCGTACTCAGAATACTCTAATATATGTAGCCTGCTTTTTATGGTTATCAGCTCGTTCAGTGCCGACACCAGAAAGTGACCACTACCCACTGACGGGTCGCATATCTTGATACCATTGACGACCGCGTTGGCTTCGCGCCTGACATTTGGCTTGGTATATTCCAGCACTTCCACTATCTCGTCAATGCTCTCGCAAGGCTTTTCCCATTTAAAGTGCTCATTCATGCGCTTCACAACCATCCGTTCAATGGTTTCGCGGCACATATATTCGCAGATGTAGCCAGGCGTGAAATAGGCTCCCTCCTTGTAGCCATTGATCTTCTCGAAGATAAGCCCCAGCACGGAGGCGTCAATCAGCGTCTTTTGCTCTTCCTCCTCTTCCTCCTCCTCTGATTCGTATGAGCCGAAATCATACGACTCGAGGAAGCGCAGCAGATATTCAAGTGAATCAATATTCTCCTTCCATACCCGTCCGCGATTGTCTTTCAGCACCGTGGCCGGATAAACACTCATGGGGCCGTGGGGCAGCGCATTGATGGTGAAGTACTGTTTCTCTAATTCCGAGACTTCAAAAAGCGCACTGTTCAGGTAGGGGATGCGCTTGTAGCGGTTCCGAATCCTGGCGTCGCGCTCTTGACTGGTCTTGCTGAGCACCTTGAAAAACAAGTCGAACAGTGCATGGTAGCTATCCACCAATGCAGGGCTGTTACCAGCCGGTGAGAGAAACTTATATGCTGGATTACCGCCGTTGAAGTTGACAAGTTGCGTTTCCAGCAATTTAAGGAAAAGGATGCGGTTTATCCAAGAAATGACAAGCCCCATGGCCGTGTCGTATAGCTCGTCGTCTTTCACTCCCAGCTCAGTGAGGTGCCAGATGGTCTGTTCGAGCAGGGAGTATTCCTGACGTTTCGTTTCCGGCAGTCGCTGAATGACGTCTAACTGTCCGACGCGCTTCTCTTCGACTCCCATCAGGTAAAGCAGTTCGTTATAGAACTTTGTGTCGAGATGATTGTGGTCGAAGTCGTAAGGCAGCATACAGAGGTGGATAGGCGAGAAGAATTTGCACTGAGCCTCAAAGCTGCGCTTACGCAAGATAGCGGGGTCGGCAAGCTGCTCTTCAAACCTGCGCAGGTCAAAATAGACATAACTGAACTGGTCTTGCACTTTGCGCACTTCCGGGGCAATAACCTTCTGGTAAATCTCATCGCGGGTCTTGCCCTCCCGCTCATACCGCTGAATTTCGCTCCACAACAGGCGATTTTTGCCGAAGAAATTGTAGAATAGCTTGCGCTCAAAGACATACCACACATAGCCGTTGGTGACTATCAAGTGCTTGATTTCCTTATTGTCGCGTTCCTTTTCCTCCTTCATGTAGTAGAGCACGAGCTGAATGAACCCCTTGCGGTCGAAATTGCCCTCGTATGGCATTTCCGGATGATTGCCAGGTGCCTTCATCTCCATCAGTACCCACGGATTCTTGCTGCCTGGACCATAGATTGCCTGATCTACCTTCTTGTGGGTATTCACAAGATAAGGCTCACCGTAAAACGTATGCGTCAAGAAATCATGTATCAGTGTCTTGTTGTATTCTTCATCCTCTTGATTATTCAAATTGGATAATAAAGAGGTCAGTTTCTGGCGAAATCTTTCCTTGGTCTCCTTCGTTTCTTGGTTACGAAGGAAACTACGGTTTAGTGCTCTGTTAGGAGTGAAAATCAATGCCATTAAAAGTAAATTACTAAATTGCACTGCAAAGTTACTAAGAAAGTTCAAGAGCACCAAGCGTTCAACGGAATATTTTTTTTGCACTACTCCACCTTATGGCAGTAGCTGACGGGGAGGCGGTCGTAGAGCTGCATCATGCGGGGCAGGCGCCGCTTGAAGTCGTTGAAGTCCTTCTGCGCGGGCTGGCACCACTGCACTTCGCTGATGGCATCGAGGCGGGGCAGGAGCATATAGAAGAGATGCTCGGGGGCGGCGATGTATTCCGCCCAGAGGTTCACCTGCGGGCCGAGGATGTACTGCTGCTCCTCGTCGGTGAGCTTGCCGGGCACGAGGGGCTCGAACGAGTAGACCTTGCTGGCAGGCACGTAGCCGCCGATGGAGAGGGGCTGGTTCCACGTGTCCTTCAGCTGGTAGTAGTCGATGTAGCAGTATTCGGTGGGTGCCATGATGACGCGGTGATGCTGGCGGGCTGCCTCGATGCCGCCGTTGACTCCCCGCCACGACATGACGACGGCACCCTCGGTGAGTCCGCCCTCCAAGGTCTCGTCCCACCCGATGAGGTTGCGGCCGCGACTGGTGAGGAACTGCTCCACCTCATGGTTGATGTAGCTCTGCAGCTGGTTCTCCACGCTGTGCCTGCCGTCGTCCTTCAGCCGCAGTTCGCGAATCTTGGCCTGGCACGTCGGGCAGTTCTTCCAGCGCACCTTGGGGCACTCGTCGCCGCCGATGTGGATAAGCTCCGAGGGGAAGACGTCGCAGAGTTCGCCGAGGACGGTCTTGATGAACGTGAGCACGTCGGGATTGCCTCCGCAGAGCACGTCGTCGCTGACGCCCCACACCTGCCAGACGGGATAGGGCCCGCCCGTGCAGCCGAGGTTCGGAAAGACGTGGAGGGCGGCCTGCATGTGGCCAGGCATGTCAATCTCGGGGATGACGTTGATGTAGCGCCCGGCAGCGTAGCTCACAATCTCGCGGCACTCGTCCTGGGTGTAGTAGCCGCCGTAGGGCTGTCCGTCGTAGAGTCCCGTGTTGCGGCCTATGACGGTCTGCTGGCGTATGCTACCCTTGGCGGCGAGGTCGGGCAGTGCCTTCACCTCGAAGCGCCACCCCTGGTCGTCGGTGATGTGCCAGTGGAGCTGGTTGCAGCCGTGGAGGGCCAGCAGGTCGATATACTGCTTGACGACGGCGACGGGGAAGTAGTGGCGGGCACAGTCGAGGTGTACGCCGCGATAGCTGAAGCGCGGCTCGTCGGCGATGGTGACGAAGGGCAGCTCGACGGGGTCTGCCTGCGGCAGGCTCTTGCGGAGCGTCTGGGCACCGCGGAAGAGTCCGGCGGGCTGCGGGGCGGTGATGGTCACGCCGGACTTGCCGACGGTCAGCGTGTAGCTGTCGGCGGCGGTACTGCTGACCGCACCGGCGGCGGGGCGGAGGACGAGGCGGACGGCGGCTTTCTTGGCCGACGGCACTGGCTGCAGGCGGAGGCCTGCCTGCTGCTCTATCCACTGGCAGAGCATCTGCGCCGTGCGGGCTGCTTCTGTGTCGGCGGCATCGTAGGCGACGGCCATGCCCGACTGCAGGGTGAATACCTTGGTGGTGTCGGCTTGTATGCTTCTGGGCAGCGGAATAACGCGATAGTCAGCACGCTCCGCCTTCGTGGGGTGGGGCATGCTGACTATCATCAGGGCTGACCAGAGAAGGACTGACAGCAGTTTTCTCATGGCAGGATGGTATTTATCGCTTCGACGTGACGTCCTTTTCGTACTGCTGGATGCAGGCGATGAACTCCTCGCCGACGGGGACGTTGTTCTTTAGGTTGAAGTAGTCGTAGACGGCGCCGAAGGGCATCGACTTGGCCTCCTCCATCAGGGCGAGGCGCTCGAAGTACTGGCCGTTGTCCTCATACTCGCGCAGCTTCTGCTTCGGTTCGAGCAGGGCCTGCAGGATGCACTTCTGCGTGGCGCGGCTGCCGATGATGTAGGCACCGATGCGGTTGATGGAGGCGTCGAAGTAGTCGAGGCCGACGTGGGCGCGGTCGAGGGCGTCGCTGCGCACCAGTTCCTTGAAGAGGTCGAGCGTCTGGTCGTTCATGATGGTCACGTGGTCGGAGTCCCAGCGGACGGGGCGGCTGACGTGGAGCATCAGCTCGGGAACGTACATGAGCAGTGTGGAGACGAAGTCAGAGACGTTCTCCGTGGGCTCGTAGTGGCCGGTGTCGAGGGTGTAGATGCACTTGCGGGTGGCGCAGTAGGCGGTGTAGAAGTCGTGCGAGCCTACGGTGTAGCTCTCAAGGCCGATGCCGAAGAGCTTGGCCTCGAAGCAGTTCTTTACGTCGTCGAGCTTCTCCTCCATGATTTCGTCGAGCGAGGCGGCGAGCAGTTCGCGGTATTTCTTGCGCTGCACGGGGATGTCCTTCATGCCGTCGTGTACCCAGATGTTCATGATACAGGGGTCGCCCTGGGCTTTGCCCATGGCATCGGCAATGCGTCGGCAACGCTTGGTATGCTCAATCCAGAAGTCGCGGATGGCCTTGTCGGGGTTGGCCAGCGAGAGGTCGCCGCTCTTGGGGTGTGAGAACGAGGTGCTGTTGAAGTCGAGCTTCAGGTTGTTCTCCTTGGCCCAGTCTATCCAGCTCTGGAAGTGCTTCACTTCCACCTGGTCGCGGTCGACGAACTGTCCGCCGAAGTCGCCGTAGATTTCGTGGAGGTTCAGACGGTGGTTGCCGCCGAGGAGCGTCTTGACAAACTCGATGTCCTGGCGCACTTCGTCGATAGTGCGGGCGCGGCCGGGGTAGTTGCCCGTCGTCTGTATGCCGCCCGAGAGGGCCTCGTCGCGCTCGAAGCCGACGACGTCGTCGGTCTGCCAGCAGTGCAGTGAGAGCTGCTGCTTCTGGAGCTGGTCGAGTACTGCGTCGGTGTCGACGCCAATGGCTGCGTAGCGTTCCTTGGCTACAGCATAAGCCTGTTCAATAAGATTAGCTTTCATCGTTGTGATTTGTTATAGATAATGGTTGTTTTACTTTTTCACCTTTTCCAGGTACTTCTCGTATGCGGCATCCCACAGAGCCTTGTCCTGCGGTTCGTACTTCACGAGGTCGAGGGTATCGGCAATGATGCGGCGCATCTGCCAGATGTCGCTGACCAGACCGGCGGCCTTGGCCTGAAGCATGATGTTGCCGAGGGCGGTACACTCCTGCGGTCCGGCGAGGACGGTGGCACCGGTGCTGTTGGCCGTGAACTGGTTGAGGTACTTGTTGAGCGAGCCGCCGCCGATGATGTGGAGCGTCTCTATACGGAACGGGGCAAACTCCTGCAGCCAGGTGAACACCTGACGGTAGCGCAGGGCCAGCGAGTCGAAGATGCAGCGGCAGATCTCAGCCGGCGTTTCGGGCTCGGGCTGGCCCGTCTGGCGGCAGTACTGCCTGATGGCCTGAATCATCGACGAGGGGGCGGCAAACATCTGGTCGTCGGGGTTGATGAGCGAGCGGAAGGGCTCTGCCGTCATGGCCTGGCCCTGCAGCTCGGGATGGCTCAGCTTCTGCACTTCCTCGGGCCACTCTGACCGGCAACGCTCGTAGAGCCACATTCCGCAGATGTTCTTCAGGAAGCGGGTAGTGCCCTCGATGCCGCCCTCATTGGTGAAGTTGCGCTCATAGCTGAGGTCGCTGATGATGGCATCCTTCGTCTCTATGCCCATGAGGCTCCACGTGCCGCTCGAGAGGTAGGCGAACTGCTCGTCCTTGGCAGGAACGGCGGCCACGGCTGCGCCGGTGTCGTGGCCGGCAACGGCGACGACGGGCACGGGGCCGAGCCCCGTCAGGCGCTGCACCTCGTCAGTGAGTACGCCGACGACGGTGCCGGGCTGCACCATGCGGCCAAACTTGCTCCGCGTCAGTCGGAGCGACTGCAGCAGGCGCTCGTCGAGCTGCTTGGTGTGCGGGTCGAGCAGCTGCGATGTCGAGGCAATGGTGTATTCGCACACTTCGTTGCCGGTGAGCATCCACGAGAGCGCGTCGGGGACGAAAAGGATTTTCGCCGCACAAGAGAGGGCGCTGTTGCCCTCGCGGCGCATGGCGTAGAGCTGGAAGATGGAGTTGAAATTGAGGAACTGTATGCCGGTGATGTCGTAGACCTCCTTGCGTGTGACGACGTGGTGCAGGTAGTCGTCCATGGCATCGAAAGTGACAGGGTCGCGGTATGCGCGCGGATTCCTTAATATAGCTCCGTCGTCGCCGATGAGGACGAAGTCGACGCCCCACGTGTCGATGCCGATGGAGGAAATCTCCAAACCGCGGCGGGCCACCTCCTTCAGTCCGCGGATGATTTCGAAGTAGAGGGCGTAGATGTCCCAGTAGTAGTGGCCTCCCTGCTCGATGAGGTTGTTGGGGAAGCGGGTCACTTCCTCAAGCGTGAAGCGGCCGTCGGTTATGTTGCCAATGATGGTTCGACCGCTGGTGGCTCCCAGGTCTACGGCAAAGAAATGCTTCTTCTGTTCCATATTTGTTCATCGTTGTTAGTAGTTTTAAGTTTTACGTTTGCAAAGGTAGTAAAAAAAAAGCGAGATCGGTATGACATTTTGATTTTCTTACCTTTATTTTTGATTTATCGGAAAGAAAGTATTACCTTTGTGGCGAAATTCAATAACTTTATACAATATGGCTACATTAACAATTCTGATTGTCACCGTCTTCTGTATCGGCTACCTGTGCATAGCCTTGGAGAGCGTGACGAAAATCAACAAGGCGGCCATCGCCCTGCTGATGTGTGTGCTCTGCTGGACGCTCCTGGTGATGGGACCCGGCGCGTATTATCCTGACGTGGCTGCCGACGATGTGCTCCACCACATTGCCGAGGTCATCGAGCATCATCTGGGCGATGCCGCCGGCACACTGTTCTTCCTGATGGGTGCCATGACCATTGTCGAGATTGTCGACTCCAACGGCGGCTTCAACTTCGTGCGCGACACGATGAAGACGCACTCAAAGCGTAAGCTGATGTGGCGCATGGCCTTTATGACGTTCTTCCTCTCGGCCATCCTCGACAACCTGACCACCTCCATCGTGATGATCATGGTGCTGCGCAAGCTGGTGCAGCAGCGCGAGGACCGGCTCATCTACGCCGCCCTGGTGGTGATTGCCGCCAACTCGGGCGGAGCCTTCTCGCCCATCGGCGACGTGACCACCATCATGCTCTGGATCAAGGGTGTCATTACGACGCAGGGCGTGCTGACGGAGATTTTCATTCCCTCGCTCGTCTCGATGCTCGTTCCGGCCTTCATCCTGCAGTTCTCGCTGAAGGGGAAGTTCGACAAGGAGCAGAACCTGCCGAAGGCCAGCGTCAGCCAGTTCACGAAGACCCAGCGCAACATCATCTTCTGGCTCGGCGTCGGCGGACTCTGCTTCGTTCCTATCTTCAAGACGCTGACCCACCTGCCGCCGTTCATGGGCATCCTGCTGGTGCTCGGCATCCTGTGGACCGTGACTGAAATCTTCCATTACAACACGTCGGAAGAGGACGCGATGGCCAAGCGCGTCAGCGACATCATGACCAAGATCGACCTCTCGACCATCATGTTCTTCCTCGGCATTCTGATGGCGGTGGCCGTGCTGCAGGAGGTGGGCGTGCTGACAGCCCTCGGCCAAGGTCTGAACGAGACCTTCTCGGGCAACTACTACGTCATCAACGGCATCATCGGCGTGCTTTCGAGCATCGTCGACAACGTGCCCCTCGTGGCTGGCTGCATGGGTATGTACCCCGTTGCCGCCGAGGGTGCGATGGCCGTCGACGGCATCTTCTGGCAGCTGCTGGCCTACTGTGCCGGTGTGGGCGGCTCGATGCTCATCATCGGCTCCGCCGCCGGCGTGGTGGTGATGGGACTGGAGAAGATTACCTTCGGCTGGTATATGAAGCGCATCACGTGGATAGCCTTCGTGGGCTATCTCGCCGGCATACTCATCTACTGGCTGGAGCGTTCTCTGCTGTTCTGAGTTCGCTTGGCCGGCGTCCGGTCTTGATCTTGAACTTGGCTGAGAAATAGTCTGGCGACTCGAAGTTGAGTCGGTAGGCTATTTCTTTTACGCTCATGGAGGTGCTCGACAGCAGCTCCTTGGCACGCTGCAGGCGCAGGTCCTGCTGGTAGATGGCCGGCGAAATGCCGGTGTGCTCCTTGAAGAGCTTGCGGAAGTTGGAGTAGCTGACGCCCATCTCCTCGGCCACCTGCTGAATGGTGAGGTTGCTCTCAAGGGCTTCGCGTATGCGCAGGCGGGCGCGGCTGATCATATCTACATGTGTCTGGTTGCGGCTCAGTTGAATGTTGCGCTCTAAGGAGTACATCAGCCCGATGAGGTGGTTGACGATGCCGGCCATCAGTTGCTGCGAGTAGGCGGCCTCGATGAAGGCGGTGTTGTATGCCTGCTTGTAGAGCCGCACAATATCATCGCTGAAGCCGACGTGATAGACGGGCTTCTGCGGCGAGAGGAAACCGGCGCGCACGCGGTCGTCCATGTTGCGCCCCTTGAAACCTATCCAGTAGCTCTTCCACCCGATCTTGGGGTTGGGGCGGTAGGAGTGCCACTCGCCGGGGAAGAGCAGCCAGAGGTCGCCCTCGCGCAGCTTCGCCTCGCGGACGGTGGCGCTGTGGAATATGCCTTCACCTTCGGTGAGGTAAAGCAGCTGGTACTCGTTGAGTTCGCGCCCTCGCTCCACTTCAAAGTAGTAGCCGTCAGCGTGGCCGCGGGTGGGGTAGGAGTCTCCCGGTTTGATTTCCTCATAGCCAACAGTGCTGACGGTGAGACCCCATAGTGAGTCGCGCTCATTGGCTAACAGGTATTTGCTGGTTTGCATACTTTCTTGGGTTTTGTCACTGTATTTCTGCGTACAAAGATATACAAAATTATTGTAATAGCAAAATAAACAAATAAAAAAATGTAAAACGCTTGGCAGTTTCAGAGAAAAGCGTTACTTTTGGGGCAGAAAACTTAAAACGCAGAAAATTATGATAGACGTAAAAGAAACTTTGAAGAAGAGTGAAGAGAGAATGGAGATGGCTGCCATGTTCCTGGAAGATGAGCTGAACCGCATCCGCGCAGGCCGCGCCAACGTAGCCATTCTCGACGGGGTCAGGGTGATGTCTTACGGCAGTAAGGTGCCCCTGAACCAAGTAGCAACCGTGACGACACCCGACGCCCGCACCATCGCCATCAAGCCCTGGGACCGCAAGCAGATTCGCGACATCGAGAAGGCCATCATGGACAGCGACGTGGGCATCACGCCCGAGAACAACGGCGAGGTCATCCGCCTCGGCATTCCGCAGCCCACCGAGGAGCGCCGACGCGACTTGGTGAAGCAGTGCAACAAAATTGCCGAGAAGGCCAAGGTCGAGGTGCGCAACGTGCGTGCCGACATCAAGGACAAACTGAAGAAGGCCATCAAGGACGGTCTCTCCGAGGACAACGAGAAGGACGCCGAGCTGGAGCTTCAGAAGATCCACGACAAGTACATCAAGAAGCTCGACGAGCTGATGGAGGCCAAGAACAAGGAAATCATGACCGTGTAGTGCTTCGCACAACCCCCTCCAACCTCCCCCCGAGGGGGAGGCTTTCTCCGCGCTGGTAGCCTCCCCCTCGGGGGGAGGTTGGAGGGGGTAACTCCCGTTGAAATGAAAGGTCTTGTCGTCAAGAATACAGGCAGCTGGTACACCGTCCGCACCGACGGCGGCCAGTTGCTTGATTGCAAGGTAAAGGGAAACTTCCGTATCAAAGGCATACGGAGCACGAATCCCGTAGCCGTCGGCGACCGCGTGACGGTGAACGACGAGGGCTGGATCACCGACATCGACGACCGCCGCAACTACATCATCCGCAAGTCGATCAACCTCTCGAAGCAGAGCCACATCCTGGCCGCCAATGTCGACCAGGCAATGCTCATCGTCACCGTTGCCCGCCCCGAAACCTCCACCACGTTCATCGACCGCTTCCTCGCCTCGGCCGAAGCCTACAGCGTGCCCGTCGTCCTGGTGTTCAACAAGACCGACACACTCAGTGCCGACGAGCAGCACCTGCAGCAGATGATGGTCACGCTCTACGAGGCCATCGGCTACGAGTGTCGCCAGATTTCCGCCGTCACGGGGCAAGGCGTCGAGGAGTTGCGCCCGCTCTTAGACGGCAAGGTCACGCTGCTCAGCGGCAACAGTGGGGTGGGGAAGTCGACGCTCATCAACCGTCTCGTTCCCGGTGCCAACCTGCGCACTGCCGAGATCAGCGACGCACACCAGGCAGGGCAGCACACCACCACATTCTCAGAGATGATAAGTCTGGCCCCCGAAGCCCCATCGGGGGCAGTAGGGGCTTCCTACCTCATCGACACCCCAGGTATCAAGGGCTTCGGCACGTTCGACATGGAGCGCGAGGAGATTTCCAGCTACTTCCGCGAAATCTTCCGCTTCTCCAAGGACTGCCGCTTCAGCAACTGCACCCACACCCATGAGCCCGGCTGCGCCGTTCTCCGAGCCGTCGACGACCACCTGATAGCCCAAAGCCGCTACCAGTCGTACCTCTCGATGCTCGACGACAAGGACGAGAGCAAGTACCGCGAAGCCTACTGAATCAAATCCTTAAATGTGAACATTATCTCCTTATTTTAGACAACTGATTGTTGCGGAAAACATCGTAACTTTGCAGCGGATTATAACAAATATGCAGATAATGACACTCGTGGTGATGATAGCTATATATTAGGTTTGGTTTATGGTAAAAAGATTGATTTTCATGCTGACGGTGGCAATACTTGCCACCTCAGCTTTTTCACAGACAAACGGAAAGAAGATGGAAACAAACAAAATCGAAGCAAAGACTCTCTACGATGCCTTCAAGCAGGGCAAAGCAGAGCCATTCAAAAAGAGAATGCAGATAAGCGGCATTGCCACCTACGTAGGGCCCGATGTCTACGCCCTGCCGTCGGTGGAGTTGTCGGAAACGAAGGATGTGTCGGGCCGAGTGCTATGCGTGCTGCCCTTCAGCGACTACCTGAAACTGCGCAAGGTGTCGAAGAAAGACCGCGTGACGATGGAGGGCAACGTGCTTGGCTTTTCCGATGAGTACGACATCGTGGTGGTGAAACAATGTAGAATCATAGAAATAAACGGAAAGAAAGAATGAAGAGAATCGGACTGGGCTGCATGGGAATGGCCCGCAGGAATGAAGAGCAGAGCATCCGTACCGTTGACGTGGCACTCGACTGCGGAGTGACGATGTTCAACACGGGTGAGTTTTACAACGGCGGAGAGAGCGAGATAGTGCTGGGCAATGCCCTGCGCAGGCATCCGCGCGACAGCTATTTCGTCAGCGTGAAGTTCGGTGCGCTGCCCGGAGGCCCCAGGGGCCTGTATGGCGCCGATGTCAACCCCTTCAACGTCAGGGCGCACCTTACGTACAGTCTTCGCCGTCTCGGACTGGACTACGTCGACCTCTACGAACCGGCCCGCATGGACGACGCCTGGCCCGTGGAGGAGGTCGTCGGAGCCGTGCAGGAGCTGGTGAAGGAGGGACTGGTGCGCCACGTCGGCATGACGGAGACTACCGCCGACGAGCTGCGCCGTGGCAACGCCGTCTGCCCGATAAAATACTTCGAGAAGGAGTATTCGCTGCTCAGCCGGCAGATGGAAAAGGAAGACCTGCCCACCTGCCGCGAACTGGGAATACCCGTCATTGCATACGGCCTGTTAGGGCACGGCCTGCTGACTGACGGATTTGCCACTGCCGAGCGCACACCCCACATCCTGCCCTTCCTCTTCCGCGAGGAGGACATGGACCACAACCGCGCCATCGTCAGGCAGCTGAAAGAGATTGCCGACGGAAAGGGGTGCTCCACCAGCAACCTCGCCGTGGCTTGGGTGCTGCAGAAGAACCCCGATATGCTCGCCATCATCGGCACCACACATCCCGACCACTTAGAGGACTCATTGAAGGCTCTCGACATCACGCTCACCGACGAGGAGATGCAGGCCGTCGGCCAGCTCTTTGCACCAGGCAACGTCCGTGGCGGCGTGCTGCCGAAGATGCACTACAGTAACGGTCGGTTCATCGGAATCATGAGTGAATGATGAGCGTTTAACCAAAACCAAAAAAAATCAAAACGAAAACCAAAACCAAAACGAAAAACAGCAACGTTTTGGTTTTGGTTTTCGTTTTCTAACAATCATGGGGCAGACACTTGATCCTCTTTTCATTTTCCTTTCGATTATCCAACAACCAGTTGGAGATTTTGGAATACATGAGAAGATAGGCAAGAGGAACTATGATATATAGTAGTCCCTGTAGACTTGTTCGTCGCACCGGGCATCCGTCAGCACCTCCAGCAGGACGGGGCGGTCGGACGCTGTATTTATTAAGGTGTCGATGGCCGCGTGCAGCTGCGCCATGGTCTCAGCCTTCAGGTAGACGATGTCGTTCTGACGGCAGATGCCCTCGGCGGTGGTCTGGTGGGCAGCGGCTACAAGCCGGCCGCGGGCGGGGCTTTGGTCGAGTCCGGGCAGGAGGTTGAAGATGCCGCCGCAGCCATTGTTCAGCAGGAGAATGCGGAGGTTGCCGCGCAGGTTCTGGTTCCAGAGGGCGTTCTGGTCGTAGAAGAAGCTGAGGTCGCCGATGACGCAGTAGACTGGTGAAGGGCTTGGGCTGACGTGTGAAAGGTCGGCGACTACGGAGTAGCCGGCGGCCGTTGAGAGCGAGCCTTCGATACCGTTGACGCCACGGTTGCACCAGACGTGGTGGCTGGCGTAGATGTTGGCCAGGCGGATGGCGGTGGAGTTGGCGTAATGGACGGTGCCTCCGCTGAGGTGCTCCTCGAAACACTTCACGGCAGCCATCTGCGAATAGGCGGGCTGATAGTCGGCAGCATGGCGGGCTGCCTCCGTCAGGGCGGCAAGCCATTGGCGGCGGTAGGCCGTCGACGAGAGCTTGCTGCGGCTGACCTTATAGCTGAGCGACTGGAGGACGGACTCCGGGTCGCCGACGATGATGCCGCGCAGGTTCTGGAACGTATCCTCGACGTCGCCCGACTGGCTGATGCGCCACGTCTGGGCATTGGCGGCACTGCGCAGGAACCGTCGCAGCCGCTTGCTGACAACGGTGTCGCCGACGTGGATGATGAAGTCCGGCGCAAGTAAACTCCCCAACTCCTTACTCCCCAACTCCTTACTCCTCAACTCCTCAAAAAACAGCACCTCGTCGAAATGGCTGACGTGGGGGAAGGGCGACAGTGCCTCGTGGAGCACGATGACGTGGCTGAACAGGAACTCCACGTCGATGCCCTCGAAGTCGTGGGGATTGGTCTGGCCGAAGACGATCATCGGACGGCGGGCAGCTATAAGACCGTCGACAAACTCCGGGCAGAGACAGTCGTAGTCGCGGGGCGGCGACATACGGATAATCCGTCTGACATCAGGCAACTGAGGCACATCGAAGGTGAACAGCGGCTCGCTGATGGGCACGTTGATATGGACGGGGCGGGCATCGTCGGCCGTGGCGGCCAGCAGGGCCTCCCCTATGAGCCGGGCCGAGTGCCACGGGTCGGCTTCGGGTAGTGAGACCGTGCAGCGCACGAAGCGGCCGAGTGCTCCCGGCTGAGGCAGCGTCTGGCCGTCGAGCTGGTCGATCCATGCCTCGGGGCGGTCGGCACTGACGACGACGAGCGGCTGGTGCTGATACCAGGCTTCGGCCACGGCGGGAGCCAGGTTGAGCAGGGCCGTACCGCTGGTGACGCAGACGACGACGGGCTCGTCGAGGGCCTGCATCATGCCGAGGGCGTAGAAGCCTGCCGAGCGCTCGTCGGTGACAGGATAGCAGGCGATGTCGGGACACTCGTTCAGGTTGTGGACGATGGGCGCATTGCGGCTGCCGGGGCAGACGACGGCGTGACGGATACCGTACTTGACGAGCAGGGCTGTCAGCTGGTTGACGCTTTCCTTATTGCTATACATTGGTGTTGAGTGTTTTTATCGTTCCCGTTGCTTAGATTCAGTAGGCGGCGCATGGTCTCGAGCTTGGCCTCCGTTTCCTGCCACTCCAGCTCGCCGGTGCTCTCGCGCAGCAGGCCGCCTCCGGCATAGAGGTGGCAGCGGTTGCCGTCGATATTCATACAACGCAGCGAGACGTAGAGGTGAGTGGCTGCCGTCGGGTCGAGCATTCCCATAAATCCGCTGTAGTAGCGGCGGGGCGTACGCTCGTTGCCGACGATGAAGCGGAACGCCTCGCGCTTGGGCAGTCCGCAGACGGCAGGTGTGGGATGAAGCGACTGGAGCAGGTTGCCGATGCGGTCGGTCGTCGGAAGCGTGAAGCTGAAGTCGCTGCGAAGGTGTACCAGGTTGGCTGCTCGGACGGTACGCGGCCCTTCCTCGCTGAAGTCCGCCGAAAACTGTTCCAGACACTCAGCGATATAGGTGGCGACGATGCGCTGCTCCTCAATGTTCTTGGTAGTCCACGTGACGGTCTCGCCCTCGCCGTTGAGCTGGTCGCCCACGAGCTTCATCGTACCGGCCAGGGCGATGGTGCGCCACCGGTGCTCGCTGCCTTCGAGCAGTATTTCGGGTGTCGCCGTCAGCCAGGTGCCGCTCTGCGGCGTATGGACCAGGGCGATGAACAGGCGGGGGTAGAGCTGGCAGGCACGGTAAAAGAGTTGCAGGGGGTCAGCGTCGGCGGGCAGTGCCTCGTCGGCACAGCGGGCCAGGACTATCTTGCGGAACGTACCCTGCATGAGCTGGGCGTGGAAGTTGGCAAAGTCGACGGCATAGGGGTCGGGAACGCTAACGGGAACGTTAACGGGAATGGGAACAGTGTCGGGAACGGGGGGAATCTCCTGGCGGGACACCTCGTCGGGGCGGATGACGACGATAGGCTGAGCGGGGCCGATGTCGAAGGGAGCTATCACGAAACCCCTGCGGCCGTTGAGGTCGGCACACGACAGCAGTTCGGCTGGCTTCCCCTCGGTCTGGCTGACAAGCGTGGCATGACTGTCATGCGGCAGACGGTAGACGGCATAGGCTTCGGGCAGCATCACTTCTTCTTTGACTGAATCACATAATTGGTGACACGGACGTTGGATATCAGGTCGCCCGAGGTGTCACGGATATCGACGTTCCAGACGTGGAGGGTGGTGCCCTTGTGCAACAGACGGGCAAAGGCCGTGACGGTGTCGCCCTCTACGACGGCCTTCACGTGGCTGCCGCTGACCTCGATGCCCACGCAGGCACAACCCGGGCAGAGTGACGACGAGCCGACACCCGCCACGTTCTCGGCCAAGGCCAGC
This sequence comes from uncultured Prevotella sp., assembly GCA_905235325.1. Lineage (GTDB taxonomy): Bacteria > Bacteroidota > Bacteroidia > Bacteroidales > Bacteroidaceae > Prevotella. The sequence continues at coordinate 17,142 of CAJOLE010000060.1, forward strand.
GACGCACCGCCACTCAGGAAACCGAAGGGCTGGCGGTTTCGCTCGTCGACTTTCATCCGGGCCTGACAGGTGTCCTCCTCGGGCGTGGAAAGAAACTCCATACCGAGGGCTGTACTCAGGTTGGGCTTGGCATTGATGATTCCTTTTATTCGCTCTACATTCATAATAGTGCCACAAAATTATAGTTTTTCGCGCTACCCCGCAAAAGTTTCACTGTTTTTTTGCAATTATTTACCCAAAAGAATGTTTTTTCGGGGAAAAATCCGTAACTTTGCACCCACAACAAATGATTATCCAAATTAAGAAATGAACATCTTAGAACTTAGCGAACAGGAAATCCTGCGACGCCAGTCGCTCGACGAACTGCGACGGATGGGCATCAACCCTTACCCCGCAGCAGAATATACCACGAATGCTTTCTCAACCGACATCCTTGCCGAATTCAACGAAGACGCCCCAGCCCGTGAGGTCGCCATTGCCGGCCGAATGATGAGCCGCCGCGTCATGGGCAAGGCCTCGTTCATCGAACTGCAGGACTCGAAGGGCCGCATTCAGGTCTACGTCACCCGCGACGACATCTGCCCCGACGAGAACAAGGACCTCTACAACGTCGTCTTCAAGAAGCTGCTCGACATCGGCGACTTCATCGGCGTGCGCGGTACGGTGTTCCGCACCCAGACGGGCGAGGTCAGCGTCCACGCCACGGAGCTGACGCTGCTCTCGAAGAGCCTCAAGCCCCTGCCCATCGTGAAGTACAAGGACGGCGTGGCCTACGACAAGTTCGACGACCCCGAGCTGCGCTACCGCCAGCGCTACGTCGACCTCGTGGTGAACGACGGCGTGAAGGACACGTTCCTGCAGCGTGCCACCGTCATCCGCACCATCCGCAAGGTGCTCGACGAGGCCGGCTATACCGAGGTGGAGACCCCGACGCTACAGATGATTGCCGGCGGAGCCTCGGCCCGTCCCTTCATCACCCACTTCAACGCGCTCGATCAGGATATGTTCATGCGCATTGCCACCGAGCTCTACCTGAAGCGCCTCATCGTCGGCGGCTTCGAGGGCGTCTACGAAATTGGCAAGAACTTCCGCAACGAGGGCATGGACCGCAACCACAACCCCGAGTTCACCTGCATGGAGCTCTACGTGCAGTATAAGGACTACAACTGGATGATGTCGTTCACCGAACGTCTGCTTGAGACGGTCTGCACGGCCGTCAACGGCAAGCCCGAGCGCGAGATCGACGGCAACATCATCAGCTTCAAGGCCCCCTACCGCCGACTGCCCATCCTCGATGCCATCAAGGAGAAGACGGGATTCGACTGCGACGGCAAGACCGAGGAGGAGATTCGCGCCTTCTGCCTCTCGAAGGGCATGGAGGTCGACGAGACGATGGGCAAGGGCAAGCTCATCGACGAGCTCTTCGGCGAGTTCTGCGAGGGCACGTTCATACAGCCCACCTTCATCACCGACTACCCCGTCGAGATGTCGCCCCTGACCAAGATGCACCGCTCGAAGCCCGGGCTGACCGAGCGCTTCGAGCTGATGGTCAACGGCAAGGAGCTGGCCAACGCCTACTCCGAGCTGAACGACCCGATTGACCAGGAGGAGCGCTTCAAGGAGCAGATGCGGCTGGCCGACAAGGGCGACGACGAGGCTATGATCATCGACCAGGACTTCCTCCGCGCACTGCAGTATGGTATGCCCCCGACGTCGGGCATCGGCATCGGCATCGACCGACTGGTGATGCTGATGACGGGCAAGACGTTCATCCAGGAGGTGCTCTTCTTCCCGCAGATGAAGCCCGAGAAGCGCGCACCGCAGTCAACCATTCAGGAGTGGGCCGCCATCGGCGTCGGCGAGGACTGGGTCTACGTGCTGCGCAAGGCCGGCTTCAACCTCATCCAGAACATCCGCGACGAGAAGCCCCAGGGCCTGCAGCAGAAGATTGGCGACATCGTCAAGAAGTTCAAGCTCGACCTCCAGAAACCCAGCGTCGACGAGGTGCAGCAGTGGATAGAAAAAGCATAAAGATGCCCTCCCAAGCCCATTCCCGAGCGAGGCTCGCCTACCCGTAGCCTTTCCCAAAGGGAGGGATGTTTAGATGCAATAAAGGGATATGAACGAAAAGGTCTATAGCTCAAGTAACTCACATCCCTCCCTTGGGGAGGGCTTGGGCGGGCTTTGCGGTAAGATAGCCATCATCGGCGGAGGCTCGTGGGCAACGGCCATTGCCAAGATTGTGGTGCAGCACACGCACCACATCGGCTGGTATATGCGCCGCGACGACCAGATAGAAGACTTCCGCCGCATGGGCCATAACCCACGCTACCTGACCAGCGTACACTTCGACGTCAGCGAGATACAGTTCGAGAGCGACATCAACCGCATCTGCGCCGCCTACGACACGCTGGTCTTCGTAACGCCCTCACCCTACCTGAAGAACCACCTGAAGAAGCTCAAGACGCGCATCAAGGACAAGTTCATCGTCACCGCCATCAAGGGCATCGTGCCCGACGAGAACCTCATCTGCTCGGAGTACTTCCATCAGGTGTTCGACGTGCCCCACGAGAACCTCGCCTGTCTCGGAGGACCCAGCCACGCCGAGGAGGTGGCCTTGGAGCGACTCAGCTACCTCACCGTCGGCTGTTCCGACATCGAGAAGGCACGCGCCTTCGCCGCCGTCCTCACCAGCGAATTTATCAAGACCAAGACCAGCGACGACGTCATCGGCATCGAATACTCCTCGGTGCTGAAGAACGTCTACGCCATCGCCGCCGGCATCTGCTCCGGACTGAAGTACGGCGACAACTTCCAGGCCGTGCTCATGTCGAACGCCGTCCAGGAGATGACGCGCTTCCTCACCGCCGTCCACCCCATCGACCGCAATCCCTACGACTCCGTCTACCTCGGCGACCTGCTCGTGACGGGCTACTCCAACTTCTCGCGTAACCGCACCTTCGGCACGATGATCGGCAAGGGCTACTCGGTGAAGTCGGCCCAGATTGAGATGGAGATGATTGCCGAGGGCTTCTTCGGCACGAAGTGTATGAAGGAAGTCAACCGCCACTGGCACGTCAACATGCCCATCCTCGATGCCGTATATAATATATTGTACGAGCGCATCAGCCCGCAGATAGAAATCAAGCTGCTCACCGACTCCTTCCGTTGATAGCTTGTTCAATAGTTGTAACATAAATGCGGAGTTGACACGGAACTATACACTGATTTAAAAAAAAGTTTAAAAGTGCCTACACTGCCTACACTAAGCGATAACGAACTGTCAGTCAGCGCGTTTCTTTGTGTAGGCAAATTGGTTTAGTGTAGGCAAGGGCCTGTAGAACGCCATAAAATCGTCGTTTTTAGCTTCTCAATCCA
>CAJOLE010000061.1 GCA_905235325.1 uncultured Prevotella sp.
TAAGGTAAGTGAAAAATCTGACATGACAAAATCCTGGGCAACTTTTTGTTGCTCAGGAACTTATAAAGATAGTTAAATTAAAGTGCTGCGGAATTTAGGGATTAAAAAGATTTTCTATACAGCCAGAATAATCTTATAAATCTTTTAATCTTTGTTTCATTCTTTCCCCACACAAATCATGTCTACTCAAAACAAAGATTTAAAGATTAAAAAGATTTTCTATAGAGTAGAGACGCCACAATGTGACGTCTCTACAATAAATCTTTTAATCTTTGTTTTTTCTTTTACCCACACAAATTCTTGTAGAACCGGAAAAAGCATGATGGTGAACCGCGAAAGAGGTTCTGCGGTGCGCTGAGCCTCTCTCGTCCCAGCCGGCTCTCGTCACATTTTTTCGTAATTATTTGGAACTTTCGCAAAGTTTTCATAACTTTGCAGCGATTATCACTAACGACAGTCGAGCGAATGCGCAAGTTTTGTTTATACCTGATTGTACTTCCTATGTTTATGCTCTCCTGCTCGGGGCGCGGGAAGACCTATCGCATAGGCGTGTCACAGTGTTCCGAAGATATCTGGAGAGACAAGCTGAACCAGGAACTGGTGACGGGCACCTATTTCTATGACGACGTGGAGCTGAGCTTCGCCTCTGCCGACGACAGCGACGAGCTGCAGACCAAGCAGATCAACCGTTTCGTGGAAGACGGCATCGACCTGCTCATCGTGGCCCCCAACCAGCTGACCACCGCCTCCACCGCCATCGCCAATGCCTTCGACAAGGGCATACCCGTGATTGTCTTCGACCGCAAGACCGACTCCGAGAAATACACCGCCTATATCGGTGCCGACAACTACGAGATGGGCAGGCTGATGGGAGAGTTCATAGCCGCACAGCTCGGCGGGCGGGGACGCGTGCTTGAGATCATGGGGCTGCGGGGCTCGTCGCCGGCCATCGAGCGCCACAACGGCTTCGTCAAGGCCCTGGCCGGCCACCCCGGGATAGAGCTCGTCGCCTCGCTGCAGGGCGACTGGACGGAGGAGAGCGCCGTCAGGGCCGTCAGGGAATGGCAGGGCGACCTCGCACACATCGACTACGTCTTCGGTCAGAACGACCGCATGGCCGTGGGAGCCTCGAAGACCATAGCCGACAAAACGACCAGATACTGCGGCATCGACGGACTACCCGGCACGGGAAACGGCATAGAGTGCGTGCGTGACTCCATCCTCGAGGCATCCTACATCTATCCCACCCATGGCGACCAGGTGCTCAGTCTTGCCATGCAAATCCTCAAGGGGCAGCCCTACGAGCGGGAGAACATGCTGAAGTCGGCACTCGTCACGCGTGAGAACGCCAACGTGCTGCTGCTGCAGAACGAGGAGCTGGTGCGGCAAACCAAGAACATCGACCAGCTGCACACGCTGGCCGACAACTATCTGCAACAGCTCAACAGCCAGCGGCTGGCGACGATGCTCCTGGCCGTCATCGCCTTCGTCGTCACCGCCAGCGGCATGATCATCGTCTCCGGCATGCGCCGCCGTCACCGTCTGGAGCGTCAGGCCTTCTCCATGGTGGTCAACGTGCCTGCCAGTGACGAGCCGGTCGAGCAGGCTCCCGTTCCCGAGCAGCCGCCCGTCACCGCCGCAACGCAGAAGGAGCAGGCCATCATCGAGGCCGGGGCCGACGCACGCTTCCTGGAGCGGCTGCGCACCCTTGTACAGGAGCAGATGGGCGACAGCGACCTGAGCGTGGAGACGCTGGCCGCGCAGATGAACGTCAGCCGCGTACAGCTGTACAGGAAGGTGAAGACGCTGACGGGGCGCACACCCGTCGACATCATCCGTCTGAGCCGCCTCAACCGCAGCAAGGTGCTGCTGGAGACCACCGGCAAGAACGTGTCGCAGATAGCCTACGAGGTGGGGTTCACCTCACCCTCCTACTTCACCAAGTGCTTCAAGGACGAGTTCGGCATCAGCCCCACGGCCCTGCTCCGCACATAAAAAGGTCACTTTTGTCTTCCTGTCCTCCTGTCCCTTCCGGTGTAGACACAGGGGGTTCTGGCGATTTTCCCCTGTTGACACCTTGGGAAAAATTAGTATATAAGATAATTGTGTTCTTCTATTTATTACTGACGGCTATACTTTGAGTGCCATTATTATCGGGAGGTATCGCCGAGTTCTCGTGGACGCTGAAGATGTAGTCACTGCATTTGATGAGTCCGACGGAAGTGTGCAATAGACGTTCGGGAGGACTTCGCCGTGCTTACTACTAATAAAATTCGTTCATTTGCTTGTAAATATGTTACGTTGAAACAAATTTCACAGCAGTTGAACGAATATTTTATTGCGCGAAAGCCCCAACGGCGTAACTTTGCTGCAGATTTCAACCGAAAAGGGAAACAATGAGTACTAACCAAATTTTAATCAATTCAACAATGGAACAACTAAGGAAACTGTTTCTGTGTTTTGCCCTCGTCATGGTGAGTACAATAATGTACGCGCAGACGGAGGTTACTGGCACGGTGGTTGATTCGTCGGGCGAGTCGGTCATCGGCGCTACGGTCAGGGAGAAAGGCAGTGCCGCCAACGGCACGGTCACCGACTTCGACGGCAACTTCACCATCAAGGTCAGCGAGGGTGCCCTCCTCACCATCTCCTACATTGGTTATCAGACGGCGGAGCTCCCTGCCCAGAACGGCATGAAGGTGACGCTGAAGGACGACGCCGAGGTGCTGCAGGAGGTGGTGGTGACGGGCTACCAGGTGCAGCGCAAGGCCGACCTGACGGGCTCCGTCGGCGTGGTGGAGACGAAGGACTTCAAGACGAGCAACACCGACCCCATGGCATCGCTGCAGGGTAAGGTGCCCGGCATGACCATCACCTCCAACGGCTCGCCCTCCGGCGAGGCCGATGTGCACATCCGCGGCATCGGCAGCATGGGCGGCTCGAGCACGACGCCCCTCTACATCGTGGACGGCATCCCCTTCAGCGGCTCGCTGAACAGCCTGAACGCCTCGGACATCGAGACCATGCAGGTGCTGAAGGATGCTGCCTCGGCCTCTATCTACGGTTCGCGCGCTGCCAACGGCGTGATTGTGATCACCACCAAGAAGGGCAAGAAGGGCGACAACGTCAACATCGACTTCAACGCCTCACTCTCCATGGCCAGGATGTCGCAGAAGATGAAGCTCCTCGACAGCCGCCAGTATGCCACCGCCCTGGTGCAGGCAGCCCTCAACGACGGCAAGAACCCCCAGGACTATGCCCAGAACTACGGGCTGGCACTGGACGCTGCTGGCGGCACGCCCATCACGGTCTACAATCCTGCCACCGGCGGGATGGAGTCGTACACGGTGGGCGGCTACTACGACGGCTATATGAATGCCAAGCATACCATGGCGTACAGCGATACCGACTGGATGGACGAGATAAGCCGCACGGGAGTCACGCAGAACTACGACCTCTCACTCTCGAAGGCCACCGACAAGGGGTCCTCGCTCTTCTCCTTCGGCTACAAGAAGGCCACGGGCGTGCTGAAGCATACTGACTTCGAGAACTTCTCGGCCCGCTTCAACAGCAGCTATAAGATTAACAGCATCATCAATGTGGGTGAGAACGCCCAGTTCTCTTATTCTGACAACGTGGACTGCGCCCCCCTGGAGAATGCGCTGAAGATTGCGCCGACGCTGCCTGTATACGAAGAGGACGGCGTGACCTTCTCAGGCCCTGTCGGCGGCATGTCGGACCGCCAGAACCCGATGCGCGAGCTGTATCACAACAAGGACAACCGCCTGAAGAAGTGGCGCATCTTTGCCAATGCCTACGTCGACGTCACGCCGGTCAAGGGGCTGCTGTTCCGCTCAAACTTCGGCATCGACTACACGAACAGCAACATCCGCTCGCTGCAGCACACCTGGAACTCGGACGTCGTGAAGAACGCTACCAACGCCAGCACGCTGTCGCAGACCCACAGCACGAAGTGGACCTGGTCGAACACCGTGCAGTATAACTTCGACTTCCTGGAGGGGCACAACCTGAACGTCCTCGCCGGCATCGAGGCCCATGAGGACAACTACGTCGACTTCTCAGGCCGCCGCACCGACTATCCTCTGGAGACCGTCGACTATATGTGGCCCAACGCCGGAACAGGCATCCAGACGGTCACCGGCGCCGGCGATGCCTATAAGCTGATGTCCTACTTCGGAAAGGTCGACTACAACTGGGACGACCTGCTGCTGGCCTCGTTCACGCTGCGCTACGACGGTTCGAGCCGCTTCGGCAAGAACAACCAGTACGGTACCTTCCCCTCTGTGTCCCTCGGCTACCGTCTCTCCAGACATATCGATGCCGAATGGCTGCGCGACTGGAAGATACGTGCCAGCTACGGCGTGACCGGCAACCAGGGCATGAACTCGAACACCGCCCACTACGGCCTCTACATGGCCGACTACGGCTCGACCCGCGAGAACTCCACCGCCTACGACCTCAACCTGCAGGGCTCGGGCACACTGCCCTCGGGCTACTACAAGCAGCAGTCATCGAATGAGGACCTGAAGTGGGAGTCGTCATCGCAGTGGAACTTCGGTACCGACTTCTCGCTCTTCGGCGGTGATCTCTACGGCTCCTACGACCTGTTCTTCAAGGAGACGAAGGACATGCTCGTGCAGCCTGCCTTCCTCGGTGCCATCGGTTTCGGCGGCCAGACATGGATCAACGGCCCGACGCTGAAGAACTGGGGTATGGAGTTCAACCTGGGCTATCGCCACAGGACGGAGTACGGTCTGTCATACGACGTCACCGGCAACGTGGACTTCTACCGCTCGAAGGTGACCTATCTGCCTGAGAAGTCGAAGAACTCATACGAACACAACGACTACCACAACCTGGCCCAGGACGAGCGGGCCTACGGCTCACGCATCGGCTACGTGGTGGAGGGGCTCTACCAGTCGCGCGAAGAGGTGCTCGCTGCCGGACAGGCCGGTGCACGCGTAGGCGGACTGAAGTATGCCGACCTCAACGGCGACGGCATGATCAACGAGAAGGACCGCACGTGGGTCTACAATCCCGTCCCCAACTTCTCCTACGGCATCAATGTCAACCTGGCCTATCGCGACATCGACTTCACGATGTTCTGGCAGGGCGTCGCAGGCGTTGACGTCGTCAACGACCAGAAATACCAGACCGACTTCTGGAGCATCACCGACGCCGGCTCGAACAAGGGCGAGCGGCTGACTGATGCCTGGACGCAGGCCAACAGCGGCTCCAGCATACCGGCCCTCACCACATCAAACGGTGCCGACGAGGGGCGCATGTCGTCCTACTTCGTGGAGAACGGATCATACGCCAAGATGCGCACCCTGCAGGTGGGCTACACGCTGCCGGCAGCTCTGGCCAAGAAACTGCTGCTGTCGAAGGCTCGTATCTACCTCTCAGGCGACAACCTCCTGACCGTCAAGTCGGGCTCGCTGACTTGTTCCGACCCTGAGAGCACGGCATGGAACTACCCGCACACGGCTTCCTTCACATTCGGAATACAGCTGGGATTCTAAGAGAACTGAAGAACTAAAAGAAAAAGGAAAATTGAAAGTGTTATGAAAAAGACCAATATATATATAGCAACACTGCTGCTTTCTGTCTTTGCAGTGTCATGCAGCGTCGACGATGTGAAGCCGCAGGGCACGCTCGATGAAGAAACGGCGTTCTCCAGCCCGGAGAAGCTGGTCACCGCTGCATACGCCAAGCTGGGCGACGACTGGTATTCCTACCCCTTCAACCTCTGGCCCTACGGCGACATGAGTGCCGACGACTGCCTGAAGGGCGGTTCCGGCGAAAACGACACGGGCTATCACCCCATGGAGATTTTCTCCACACTGCAGCCCGACCGCGGCGAGTTCGACGAGCTGTGGTATCAGCTCTACAGTGCCGTCTCGCGCTGCAACCGCGCCCTGGAGTCGATGGCGAATGCCGAGGAGACGCCCGCCGTCAGGCAGCTGAAGGCCGAAACCCGATTCCTGCGTGCACATTTCTATTACAAGCTGCAGCAGATGTGGTACGAGGTGCCCTTCATCATCGAGGGTATGGACAACGCGGCCATCGAGGCCTGCCCGCAGAGCTCGCACGACGAGCTGATGCAGAAAATCATCGACGACTTCCAGTATGCCTACGAGAACCTGCCCGAGGCTGACCCCGGCACTACCGGACGCGCCCACAAGGTGGCCGCTGCCGCCTATCTGGCCAAGTGCTACCTGAACTGGGCCTACGGCGACGGATACGAGGCCACCACTGGCTACAGCCACGTGGACAAGACGAAGATACAGAAGGTCATCGAGTACACCAATGTGGTGAAGAACTCGCCCTACGACTATCTCGACACCTACGGACACATCTTCCTGCAGGACTACGCCAACTCCGTGGAGAGCATCTTTGCCGTGCAGCACTCCAACAAGGCCGACGACGGAACACAGTTCGGACGTGCCAACTGGTCGAACATGCTGAACGGCGTGTGGGGCATCTGGTCGTGCGGATGGGACTTCCACAAGCCCTCGCAGAACCTCGTCAATGCCTTCAAGACTCGCAACGGCCTGCCCATGGACAACTTCGACGAGGATCACAATGCCATCGTCGTGAACGGCGCCGACACGAAGTACAAGTACGACCCGCGGCTCTTCCACACCGTCGGCATGCCCACCTATCCCTACAAGTATGAGGAGCAGTTCACGCTGACAAAGGCCAACAGCCGCACGCCGAACACCTACGGCTACTACTGCTCGATGAAGGAGATTCCGCAGCGCTCGAAGGGCGAGGACTACGACAACCCCTGGCAGGCCTTCGGACAGAACGACTACGTGCTGCGCTATACCGACGTGATGCTGATGCGGGCCGAGGCTCTCATCGAGAGCGGCGACTGGAACGGCGAGGCCCTGCAGATCATCAACACCATACGCGAGCGTGCCAAGAGAGACATCAGCGCATCGTCGCTCATCAGGTATGCCAAGGACCAGTGCGAGATCAGCCTCTACGGCAACTTCGCCTCACAGAACGACGCACGCAAGGCTCTGCGCTGGGAGCGACGCGTAGAGCTGGCCATGGAGGGACACCGCTTCTTCGACCTGCGACGCTGGGGACTGCTCTCTACGACACTGAACAAGTACTTCGAGACTGAGAAGACCGACGAGTACGACGGTCAGACCTACGGACTCTACTACAAGGACGCCTTCTTCACGGCCGGCAAGAACGAGTACTTCCCCATCGCATCCAACCAGATGAACTACGTGCAGGGACTCTATCACCAGAACAAGGGGTACTGATCAGGGAGGGGGCTGCGCTTTGGCCCCCCTCAAAGAAAGAATATTAATTAATAAAAGAAAAGTTATGAAAGCCATATATAATAAAATAGGTATAGCATTGTCGGGCATCCTGGCGCTCACCTCCTGCCAGGACCGCGACCTCCCCGGAGCCGGCGACATGATGCTGGGCACGCCGGACCTGACCCAGATTGCCGGTACGCCTTCCGGCGACAACAACTACGACTACACCCTCACATGGCCCCAGGGCGCGCAGGGCGCAGTGATGAACGTGGCCGTCTATAAGAACGGCACCCAGATGCAGGCGCTCACGCCCTGCCCCTCGGGGTCGTTCACACTGAAGAACCTCGAGACCAACGAGCTCTATGAGTTCCTCTTCAAATATGCCAGCGACGAGGCTCTCTCCAAGGGCGTGATGACCTCCTACACCCGCCCCGGAGCCACGGCCCCTACCGACCTGAAATTCGAGCAGATAGACATTTCCGATGAGCAGCACAACCTGCAGGTGACATGGAAGGCCAGCAGCGATGCCACCTCCTACATCCTGAAGATGGTGAACGGCGACGGCACGAAGGTCATCAACGAGACCGTCACCGGCACCGCCTATCTGCTGAAGGACGTCGCCATGAAGGAGCGATGGGAGGCTACACTCATCGCACAGAACAGCGAAGGAAAGGCCCTGCCCATACAGGGCTCTACCAAGATTGGCGGAAAGATACCCGCCTTCCTCTCAGAATATGCCACACCCGAGGAGCTCATAGCCAATGGCGACGACGACGAAGCCTCAGCATGGCTCTGGTTCAGCGAGAACTATCCGAAGGGCGAATATGTTTACTTCGGCAACATCAGCACCGTCGAGGACATCGAGGACTACCGCATGCTCTTCTGGCTGCGCGACATCGAGACCGGCAATGTGGACGACATCTGGAACTTCTCCGACGTGGCCAGGAATGCCGCCGCCTGCATCGAGCAGTACGTGAAGAACGGCGGCAACCTGCTGCTCTGGTCGCATGCCGTGCCCTACATCGGCACCATCAACCGCCTGCCCACCTCGCTGCTACGCGGCGTGAGCAATGCCTTCGGATGCGGCGCAGGAGGATGGAATCCCGACGTGTGGAAGATGGGCGTTTGCCTGAACACCGGCGCCTTCTCCAAGGACCTCAGCACACATCCCATCTATGCAGGCATCGAGACCGAGAAGCTCAACGACAACTGCTTCAAGGCCATCGCCTTCAAGGGAGCGGGATGGACGGAAGACCACAACTGCCTCTTCTTCGACATACCCGTGAAGCTCACCGACCTCGACAACACCTCCGAGGAGTGCTACAATGTGGTGACCGAGCAGTATGGCATCTATCCCCTCGGCACCTGGGATTCGCAGGTGAACTGGGTATCGCAACTGAACGTATGGGAGGCCAAGGGTGCCGAGAAGGCTCCCGAGGGATTCCAGAAGGGGTGCGGCTCTGTGCTCTGCATCGGCAACGGCGGCTGCGAGTTCTCAATGAAGAACGAGGACGGCACACCCGACAAGAGCGCCAACCCGAAGAACAACTCCTGCCAGGGCAACGTGCTCAAACTCGCCAAGAACAGCATCGACTACCTGATGTCGATATAGTTTAAGCCAAACCCATATAAAGCATTTCCTCTATAAACAGTAAAGTCTTTCTTCTGCTGGTGTAAAGGAAATGCTTTATATGGGTTTGGGTTAAATCTTTGTTATTCAACCAACAGGTTATTTATTTTTCAGAATATTGCTGCATCTGTCTATTGAGGACCTCCTTGACTTGGTCTCGTAACGTCTGTGGCTGCATGACTTATTGAAACGAGTTTCATTTTGCGCTCGCTGTTCCATCGCTTCCAGCAGTTCTGCCTCGTGCCCGTTTTTGCTTATCGGCCACAAAGATACAATTTTTATTTGTAAATCTTATTTTCGGGCCAAGCTGCGTTCGCTCGGCCAAAAAGGACGCTTTGCTTGCAAAGAATCTTCTGAAATTGCTTTGTTTTCTCGCCGATTCTGCGTAACTTTGCCGGAGAAATGCAAAACTGAATCATGAAAAAGAGAATAGCAAAACTCCTGGGCTGCTGCCTGCTGATGACAGCATCGTGCGCTGAGGCTCAACCTCAGGCAGTCCCCGCAAGTAACGGCAACGGCACGGAAGCCGTGGTTTATTTCACCAAGGAGATTTCGCCGGAGGCGCTGACCGGCGCGTTCAAGGCACTGGGCATCCCGACGAAGGACAGGCGCGTGGCGGTGAAAATATCTACAGGGGAGTCGAACAACTCGTACCATCTGCGGCCTGCACTCATCAAGGACCTTGTGGAGTACACCGGCGGCAAGCTCGTGGAGTGCAACATTGCCATCGCCGGCAACCGCTATAACACCTCGGACCACCAGCGGGCCGTCAGCCAGCGCGGCTACGACGAGATTGGCGGTGTGGACATCATGGATGCGGACGGCGAGATCCAGATTCCCGTAAAGGACAAGAAGTGGATACAGTACGACCTTGTAGGCTCGCACATGACGAACTATGACCTGATGGTCAATCTGGCCCACTTCAAGGGTCATGCCATCGGCGGCTTCGGCGGCGTGCTCAAGAACCAGTCGATCGGCGTGGCTTCCAGTCGCGGCAAGATATACATCCACACGTCAGGACGCTCCACCACGGAGTTCTGGAAATATCTATACGACAATCAGGATGGATTCCTCGAGTCGATGGCAGCTGCTGCGCAGGCCGTTCACGACTACTTCAAGCAGGAGGGCCGGGATATCGTTTATATCAACGTGATGAACAACATCTCCGTTGACTGCGACTGCGACCCCTCGCCCGAGTCACCGAGGATGAAGGACATCGGCATCCTGGCATCGCTCGACCCCGTGGCGCTCGACAAAGCCTGCCTCGACCTTGTGTTCAGCCATGAGTCGGTGGCGGGCGACGATGCCTCGCCACTCATCAGCCGCATCAAGGAGAGGCACGGCACACATACCGTGGAATATGCCGAACAGATAGGTCTCGGCACGCAGACATACAGGCTTATCAGTCTCGACGAGCCGTCGTCCATAGAGGGTGCTCCCGGCGAAGCGACGGAACTATACAATGTCTATACTCTCGACGGAAAGAAAATCCTCACCAACGCCCGAAGCCTGGAGGGACTCGCCAAGGGGACGTATATCGTGAACGGCGCGAAGAGAACCGTGGAATGATTGAACAAGTGCAAGGCCACGGGATGGATGCGCCTGCCTCGTCAATTCTGTTTTCAATGCTGCGTTTGTTGTTTCATTCCCTCGAAGAACTTCTGTTGCAGTTGCCTTGCAAGCTGGTTGTCAGGATTGAGCTTCAGCGCCTTTTCGTAGTTCTGCATCACTTCGAGATAGTAACGCTGTCCGTTCTGGGCAGGGTCTTGCACGATGCGCACCATGTAGAGAAAACCGCGCAGGGTGCAGACATCAGACGTGTCGGCGTTCTTCATCAGCTCCATCCTGCTGACGGTCTGCTCGGCATCGGTCAGCAGTCGCTCCGTCTGTTCGGCGTGGGGGTTCGTCACGGCGAAGTTCAGACTTTGCAGGGCCATCTGGTACTTGGGCTGGATGCTGTCAGGAAACATGGCGTCAATGCGCTTCAGCTCAGCAACGCAGTTGAGAAATGCCTCTGGAGTGGGCTGCTGGAGCTTGCTGAGCGACTGGCCGATGAGTGCCTGCATCTGCATGGGTTGCTGGGCATTGATACTAACACTGGCCATCAGGCAGAGGACGGTGGCGAATACACGGGTTCTAAAAGTTTGAAATGTCATACGCTTTATTATTTTTAAGTGAAACAAATATGCCGATATAGAAGAAACGGTCGCGGGTAGCAGTAACGGGTGTGCCGTCAGACTGATAACGAAAGACATTGGTGCGACCGAGAATATTGTTGAGCGATGTATAGACGATGACCTTGGGATGGAGCAGATAGGTGATATTGCCATCAAGACTATTGTAATAAGGTGTAGTACCCACGCTGTATTTACGACCGCTGGCATACGACTCTGCCAATCCGACAATCAGCTTCCCAATGGTGTATTTGGCTGTCAGCCGGAGGTTATGCCGCGAGGCATAGTCAGGCGTGTGCAGACTGGTATAGTCAAGGTAAAGTCGCTCTGAATCATTGAATGAGTAGGACATGGTGGTTGTAAGGTTCTTCACCAGCGAATGGTTCTCGACAAACACGTCAAAACCACGACTCTTGCCATAGCCGCCAGAGGTATAGCTGCCTTCTGCCAATAGGGGCAGATGGTGATATTTCTTATAGTATGGCTCTATGCGGAGTAGTGTTGTCGCAGTGCTGTACTGGAGGCTGACGATGGCATGGTCAGCTGTGCTTTGACTCAGGCGGTTGCCACTCCTGGCGATATATTCCTCTTCTGCTGTCTGACTGTATCGTCCAAGCATGGCAGAGAGTTGGAAACGCTTGTTTGGAACGTAACTCAGCGTGGCACGAGGCATCAGCGTCCAGTCATCGGCATAGCTCAGATGCTCAACTCTGCCTGAGAGGTTAAGGAACAATCGGGGCATCATCCGCCACTGCGCATCCAGGTGCATTGCAGTCAGATTGTAGTCGATGTTGTAATGATATGCCATTCCCGCCGACGCGTCTGCCCGTAGCCTCTCGTACCGCATCGTACTGTTGCGAATGTAGTCTTCCAGTCCTGCCGACATCTTCAGGGCTGGTGAAAACACTTTCCGCAGTTCGGCTTTCAGATGCATCTCATTGCGGAAGTTATGATAGCGGTCGTCCGGCACCAGCGCATCGTCTACATCGTTGAACACCGACGAATTGGCGATGCCTGTAAAGAGGCTGTACCCACGGGCGACGCTGGTCTTCATGGTGACATTGGCATAGATATTGTACTCCTTGAACGAAAGGCTACGGTTGTCTGTGTGCTGCCCCACAGATGTCAGGTCGTAGCCAGCGTATGATTTCAGCACGCTCGCCGATGACAGCTCGGCCTTGTATTGTGCCTCGCCTGACAATTTTCGATAGGGGCGCGTCCAGTGGCAGCGGTCAGGAAAGAGCGAGTTGTAAAGTCCCATGCTGGTATAGTCAGCATTGAACGAGAGGCTGCTGCGCTGAAACGCCTTCGTCCCGCCAGCGTTCCAGTCTACCAGCGACGCACTCACGCCGAGCTTGTCGCCTGCCGCCACGTCTGTGGTCTCCATCGGCAATACTGACGAAAGGGCCTGCCCGTATTCGCCGGCATAGCCTCCCAGCGAGAAATTGATGCCCTTGAAGAGGAATGGCGAGAAGCGTCCACGCTGTGCCTGACCCTCGACATTCGTACTGTAAGGCATCAGGACGTGCATCCCATTGATGAATGTCTGACATTCCTCGCTCTCACCGCCACGCACATAGAGTTTGCCATTCTCAACCACCATCTGCGTGCCCGGCAGTGATTGCAGTGCTGCTACGATGTCGCCGCACGAGTTTCCTGCCATCACCACATCGAGCGCATCCATTGTCTTGAAGTTCTCGCTCTTGCCGAAACTGTAGGTACTGGCCGTTATGACCACTTCGTCTATTGAGGTTGCCCGCTCGTTCATGCAGACAAAGAGGCTGGACAGAATACTGACATCAGCTGTCTGCACATAGTCCTCATAGCCTATGAAGGTGGCCTTGAGGGTTACTTCGCCGGTCATGGAGGTCGTAAACGCAAAGCGCCCGAGCGAGTCCGTTAGGCATCCGTCAATCGTACCTAATATGAATACGTTGGCACCAGTGAGCGGCTCCTTCCCGTCGCTGACTGTGCCTGAAACGACGGTCTGCGCAGTCATGTCGCAGACCATCTTCAGCAGTAAGACGATATATGCAATCCGATGTTTCATGCCGCAAAAGTACGGCAAGAATCCGACACCTCCAAATATCCGTGACAGACGGCTAAAACTGCTGACGGACAGCTAAGCCAGATGGCGAATGACAAAGTCTGAGGACGAATGACTAAGCAATAAACGACTTCAGCCGTGGCACATACGAGCGGGAAACGGGGATGCTGTTCGGACACGTGCCAAGAGTCAGCTGATAGCCGTTGGAGTTCCCCTTTGCTGAAGTGATGTTGTTCACATTGACGATGAACGAGCGGTGGCACTGGAAGATGTTCTCGAAATCCTTCAGGTCATCGATGACGGCAGTCAGCGTCGTGTGCATCTCCGTGGTCGTCGGCTTTCCGTCTTTCGCATAGCATACGCGTACATTGTTCTTCTGTGCTTCGATATACTGCGGCTGACTGGGATGCTGGGATAGAATTATATGGCTGGGAGGTGATAAAGGAAGAAGGCCTTTATGATAGAAGGGTAAATTGCTCGTATTCACAGTTAAAAAATGAAGGCTATCTAATTGTTTTCAAATAAGACAGAATTATGAGGGGGCATAAATCACGATGGAGTCACGGGGACTATGATCATTTTTCGTCCTAATAATTTGGCAGTTTAAGAATATGTTATTACTTTTGCAAAGTCAAACAAGAAAACGATACGGAAGAAAGGCAATCTCTTTCCGACGATGATATTC
>CAJOLE010000062.1 GCA_905235325.1 uncultured Prevotella sp.
AATGGTCGTGGCTGACGCTGCCAATGACGATGCCCTTCCTGCTCGTGATGTCGAAGATGCCCGTCACCTCGTAGCTGAGCATCAGGGTGTCCAGCCTGTTGTAATGGTAGCGTACGAAGTCGTCGTTGTCGAAGGGAACCTTCAGCATACGGTAGTCGCCGGCAGGCATTTGCTGCGGTACGGAAACGTGGATTGGAGCCAGATGGTTGGACGAGAGCTCCCGGTCGGCAGTCAGGTCCAGACGGGTCAGCAGGGCATCGGTGTGGACGGAGAATGCCACTTCCATGCGTACCGTGCCGCCGTCCTGTCGGGGAGAAAGCACGAAGCAGACGCTGTCGCCGTGCTCCGACTTCACGAGCTGCGCCTTGTTGCAGTCGGCGGAGCTGAGGCGTACCTCCTTGCCGGCCAAGCGGTATGTGCCTTCCGGCTGCGAGTCTGACAGGACGGTTCTGCCTCTGTGTTTGTAGGTGAAGGCGCCTGTCTTCTGGTTGTACACAATCTTCCAGTCTCCCAGACGTGCGCTGATGCTGCGTGCCATGAGGCCGTTCGTCCCGATGGACAGGACCAGGGCAAGCAGAAGGGCGAGGGTTCGTTCTCTGTACATAAGGGTGTATGGATGAAAAGTGTGTGCGTCAGAAGCCCGCCCAGAACTGTCGCCAGTACTTGCGTGCCAGCTGGTCCCAGCTTCCGACTGTGGCGTTGAAGAAGTCGGCGGTATAGCCGTTGAGGAAAGCCGGGCGCTCCTTCTCGTCCAGGCCCTGCCAGGTCTGTTCCACGAAGGGCATCTCGCGACGGCCCTTGTCGAGGAAATGCTGCTGAGCCGCCTGCAGCGACTCGCGCGTCTGCCCCCACTTCAGGGAGGAGATGCGGTTGGCTTCGCGGTAATGCCACAGGGCCGCATCGTCGCGCTTGCTGTGCTGACCGCAGATGCCGAGCATCATGGGCAGCTCCGTGCAGCCTGCGAAGACGGGGAAGCGCGGCGACTGACCGGGGTTGTCGAGCGCTATCCAGGCCACTCCGCCGATGTCGTCGGGCAGCCACGAGCGCAGCTGGATGACGGTGCTGTAGGCGCACCACGACACGCTGACCGTGCGGATGTTCTGCATCGTGCTGTCGCCAAGCAGTCCCGCATAGCGGCGTATCTCGTCGGGACGCATCCAGGGATTGCCCGCCAGGGGCTTGCCGCCCTTCAGCTTCACGTCGTCGCGACCCTTCGCCAGGGAGTCGATGCGGCTGGCAAGACTCAGCTCCGTCCCCTCGTAGTAAGAGGCGAGCAGCTTCGAGACCGTCTCGACGGAAAGCTTCTCCTTTGGCTTCACCGACAGGGGCAGTTCCTCCATTTCATCGGAAAAACCGGCATCGGGAGCCAACTGCTGCATGATGAAGAGCTCGCGCACGCTGTAGTTCTTCGGCTCGTCGAAGTAGTTGCCGCCCGAATAGGCCTTCCAGAAGGAGAAGTCCTCCTTGCCATCCCACAGACTGAGCTTCTTTGCGACGGAGAAAACATTGTCCGAAGCCATGAAGTGGTCCGTGTCGCTGAGGTCGAGCCTGCCGATGCGGGAGATATTGGCGCTGACGGCAATCTCGTCGTCGGGAATGCGTTGTGCAGCCCAGACGCCGCCCTTCTTCTTCGGTCCTTCGCCGAAGACCTCGAAGATCCACACTTCCTTCGGGTCGGCAATGGTGAGGCATTCGCCGCTGTCGCCGTAGCCGTATTCCCGGACGAGGTCGCCCATGAGGCGGATGGCCTCACGTGCTGTGATGCAGCGTTCAAGGGCGATGCGTTGCAGCTCCTCTATCATGAAGAGTCCCTCCTTGTTTTGGAGCGTGTCGCGTCCGCTGATGGTTGTCTCGCCCATCGCCAGCTGTTTCTCGTTCAGGCAGGGGTATGCCGTGTTGAGGAAGCGGAAGGTGTGGGCGGCCTGCGGGATGGTGCCGCGCTGCTTCACGCCCGTCTGGTCCTTCTGGTTCTCGGTGTGCATGAGTCCCTCGCGTATGCCGGTGATGGTGTCGCGGGGGAAGTCGTGGGCAGGTTCAATGCTCATCCAGGTGCGATACCACGAGTCGCAGGTGTGGCTCGTCATGACCGAGCCGTCGACGGACGCATTCCGTCCCACCATAATACTTGTGCAGGCATCGTGCGCGGTCTGGGCCTGCATGCTCAGGCCCGCCAGAAAGAACGCCAGGGCGGTTTGTGCGAAATGTCTCATGCTGTTGTCCTCCTTCTTATTTCTTTTTCTTCGTGAGGTTCCGGAACTCGCGTCTTGCCTTGTCGAGCTGCTTCATGAAGTCCTCATTGTTCATCAGTGCGGGCAGGACGAGTGCGCCCACCATCTGTCCGGCCTTGACGTCGCTGTAGTGATGGAAGCCCACAATCCAGCGGCTCTCGCCGAAGTCCAGACCGCGCTTGTAGAGCTCGTTCTGCCGCTGGGGATTGATGCAGGCCAGCACCATCGCTACGGCAACGCCCGTTGCGCTGTGGCCGGAGACGTAGCTGCCGTTGTGGCGAAGTCCTTCCTCTGCTTCGGGCACGGGTGTCGGCTCGTTGTAGAGGGCATACGGCCGTGTCCGTTTGTAGAGGTTCTTCGTGCAGCGGGTGGCATAGCTGCCGGCGTCTTCCTTCATCGTGGCGATGAGCTTGTAGATTTCCGGCGTGTTCTCCTTCGAGAGCTCAAGTCCGAAGGCCTCGGAGAAGACCTCCAGGATGTTGTCTGCGCTCGTGTTGGCATCCTTCACGGCCTGCTTGCCGCGCGGAGTCTCGCGGAGCGTCTTGCCGTACTGGTACATGTGGAAGTCCTGTTCGAACAGCAGCGAGCCGAATGCCGGTGGTGCGCCGATGAAGGTGGTGTCGAGGGGAGCTTCCTCTTTCGTCAGGTAGTGGTTGGACTGGCCGCAAACGCTGATTGCGACGAACAGCAGTGCTGAGATGCAAATGTTCCTTTTCATTGGGAGTGTGATATGTGTGTTGGTTATTTGTGTTCGCAGGGTAAATACGATTTATCCTGTGCAAAGTTACGAAGAAGTCTGCAAAACGCCAAATATAAATAGGTATCAGATGCGAGGATGCCCGAAAATTCAGCAATCTTTGTGTCTCTGTGTCCTTGTGTTCTTCAGCAAGAAGATTTGTTCTGTCAGGAGAGGCTCTTGCAGTGAACATAGGAATTTTATTCCGTTTGTCAAGGCATGCATAGATACATATTCTAAATATATAGCATTGCTTTGGTGGAAATTTCTAATCGCCGTAACTTTGCACCCGAAATCAAACAGAATGCAGAGAGCAGAATATAGCGAGAAGGTCTGTGAGAGACACATATACATTATATATATTATAGAAGCAGTAAAAAACGAAAGAACATGAGAAGGATAACATTTGTATCGGCATTGATTGTCGCCTTGCAGGTTAACATTGCTGCACTGGCACAGAACGACGAGGTAACGCTGAGAGTTCCTAATTTTATTCGTCCGTTGGCGGAGAAGTGGGTTGCCGAGTATCAGAAAGAGGGCGGCACAGCCGGTTTCCAGTTTGCCACAGGCCAGTTACAGGCCGAGGGCAGCATCATCGTCTTCACCAACGCAGAAGGTGCAATACCTTTCGCCCGCTATGCCGTATTGCCCGTAACGGCTTCCGGGTCGGAAGCATCGCGGCTGATCGGCAAGCATCGGCTTAACGCCAGGAAGCTGAAGAACCTTTTCTTCGTAAAGGATGAGTTTGAAGAAGAAGACGATGAGCCAGAGGAAGACAAGTCACCGCTTCACATCTACGCGGGCGGATCTGCCACGTCGGCATCAAACACATACGCGGCTCACTTCAAACAGGAAGAATCCAGCTACAAGGGCAAGAAGATAGTGGGTGACGACAGCTTCCTCCTTACTGCCATCGGACGCGATCCGCTGGGTGTCACCGTGAACTCACTTCCCAACATATTCGACTTGGGCAGCCGCCAGGTGCGTCAGGAACTGGCTCTGTTGCCTTTGGATGTCGACAGGCGCGGCAGGCAGACACTCGACGAGGGGAATCTGGATAACATTATTGCCCTGCTCGAGGGGCAGCAGTTTGCAGAGATTCCGGTGGGGAACATCGGAGTGACATACGACAGGAACAACGAATCGCAGTGCCGTTTCGTCCGCTGGATTATGGAGAAAGGAGTCGTCTACGTTCATGAGTTCGGCCTGCTGCAACTGCCACAGAAGGAGCTTGCCACGAGTCTGCGACTGACCAGCAATCACCATTTGGCTCAAAGAGGTGAGGAGTGACCCTTTAACCCTTTAAC
The DNA here is from genome assembly GCA_905235325.1 of uncultured Prevotella sp. Taxonomy (GTDB): domain Bacteria; phylum Bacteroidota; class Bacteroidia; order Bacteroidales; family Bacteroidaceae; genus Prevotella. Next base: position 4,272 of record CAJOLE010000062.1, read on the forward strand.
CTTTTAACTTATTAACGTTTCACCTTTTATGAGAAGATTCTATACACTGTTCGCCATACTGTTCGCCACACTGTCCGCGGCGGCACAGACAACCATTACCGGCAATGTGGCAGATGCCCGCACGGGAGAAGCAGTCATCGGTGCGAGGATAGTCCCCAAGTCGGGCAAGGAACAGGGAGCCGTGACAGACATTGACGGTAACTTCACCCTTACCACCAATGTGCAGCTGCCCCTCACCCTGACAGTGCGTTCCGTAGGCTATCGCACACAGGAGGTGGATGTCTACGATGCTTCCGAACCAGCCAGAATACAGCTGACGGACGACTACAACAAAATCAACGAGGTGGTAGTGATTGGCTACGGCACCCAGAAGCGCACACAGCTTACGGGCAGCGTGACGACGGTCTCGTCCGACGTCTTTGCCAAAGTGCAGGCTCCCACCTTGGATGCAGCCCTTGCCGGACAGGTGTCGGGACTGAACGTGACCGCCGGCAGCGGACAGCCCGGTGCCGACAGCCAGATACGCATACGCGGCGGCAACTCGGTGAATGCCAGCAACGAACCGCTCTACGTCATCGACGGATTCATCTACTTCAAGGATGCAGCAGCCAGCAGCACGGGTCTTGGAGCTATCGAGAGCTCGCTGAATCCCCTGGCTACCATCAACCCGAGCGACATCGAGTCGGTGGAGGTGCTGAAGGATGTGTCGGCCACGGCCATCTACGGCTCGCGCGGTGCCAACGGCGTCATTCTCATCACCACAAAGAAAGGCAAGGTGGGCGAGAAGAAGGCCACGGTGAACTATACCTATAATATAGGCGTGGCTGGCGCTGCCCGCCGACTCGACCTGCTGGACGCTTCGCAGTGGGCAGGGCTGCAGAAGACCTACTTCGCTAACAAGGGTGGCTATACCGACGGGCAGATAGCTGCCCTCGGCAAAGGCACCGACTGGCAGGACGCCGTGCTGCGCACCGCCCTGCAGCAGAGGCACGACGTGAACGTCAGCGGATCCACGGAGAAGGGTCGCTACACCGTCTCGGCGAGCTACACCAACCAGGACGGCATCGTGCTGAACTCTGGCTTCGACCGCTACAACTTCCACGCCAACACAGAGTGGGAACTGCGCAAGGACCTCCGCTTCGGCATCAACGCCACCTACGGACGCTCCAGGCAGACGGGGCTGACCACTACCGAGGAGCAGGTCTTCAACTCGTCGCCCTATTCTGCCGGCATCACCAACAGCTTCGTCTATGCCCTGCTCATGCCGCCCGTGGTCCCCGTGTATAACGCCGACGGCTCTTATAACTTCCAGAACCCGTACGAGTATGCCTACTTCGCCATCGGCGACCATGCCGCCAACCCCGTCTACGACCTGAAGGAGAGCGTGGCAGAGAACGTGAACAACTACCTGCTCTCCAACCTCTGGGCCTCCTACCGCATAGGCGACTTCCAGCTGAAGGCCTCCGTGGGACTGAGCAGCGAGAAGCTGACACAGAACTACTTCTCCGGCGCCTACACGTCGCTGGGACTGGCTACCGAGGGCATCGGCGGCACAGGCAACCGCCAGACCGACGTATGGCAGCAGGAGTACACCGTGGGCTACGAGAAGGACATCAACAGGAATCACCACATCGACGCATTGGCAGGATTCACGCGCCAGACATCCACGTCGACCTACAGCTCCATACGTACCAACCACTTCACCAACGAGACGCTGAAGCAGTACAACCTGGGCGACGGTTCGGGCATCTACACCCCACAGACCGGCATCTCGGAGTCGACGCTCAACTCGCTCATCGCCCGCGTCAACTATACGCTGCTCGACCGTTACAATGCTACGGCCACGTTCCGTGCCGACAACTCGTCGCGCTTCTCGAAGAGTAACCGCTGGGGCTTCTTCCCCTCGCTCGGCCTGTCGTGGAACGCCGACAAGGAACCCTTCCTGCACCAGCTGCTGCGCCGCGTGGACTACCTGAAAATCCGTCTGACGGGCGGCACGGTGGGCAACCAGGAGATAAGCGACTACGCCTTCAACACCTCCTACGCCACCGGCTCCTACGGCGGCAGCAGCAGCTACTCGAAGGACAATGCCGCCAACGACAACCTCAAGTGGGAGACCACGGCATCGTACAACGCCGGCTTCGACCTCGGACTGCTGCGCGGAAAGCTGAACGTCGTGTTCGATGCCTACTACAAGAAGACCAGCGACCTGCTGCTCGTGGTGCCAATGGGATTCGCCAGCGGTGTGAACACACAGTTGCAGAACGTGGGCAACGTGGTGAACAAGGGCTTGGAGCTGAGTGTCAATGCCACCCTGCTGCAGCGCCGCCGCAGGCAGTGGACGGTGTCGGCCAACATCGCCCACAACAGCAACGAGATTACCGACATGGGTACTACGGACAACGTGCTGCAAGGCTCAGACAGCCAGCAAATCCTGCGCCGTGGCGAGGCTCTCGGCTCGTTCTACGGACTGGAGTTCGCGGGCATCGTGCAGCAGGGTGAGGACGTGAGCCTCCTGCCCACCGTCAACGGTCAGCGCCCCAAGGCCGGCGACGTGAAGTACGTCGATGCCAACGGCGACGGACGCATCGATGGAAGCGACCGCGTCATCCTCGGCAGCATACAGCCCAAGTTCACCTACGGCCTGTCGTCGCAGTTCACCTACCGCCAGTTCGACTTCTCTGTGTCGTTCGCAGGCAGCTATGGCGGCAAGCTCTACAATGCCCTGGGTCGCCGACTGGAGCAGACCGGCGATTCGTACAACGTGCTGTCCACCATACTCGACTCGTGGACACCGGAACGTGGCGGCAACACCCTGCCTCTGGCCTCCAACGTGCGCCCCTTCTCTTACATCGACAGCCGCTACGTGCAGAGTGCCAGCTATCTGAAGCTGAAGAACCTCACCATCGGCTACCGCCTGGCGCTGCCCAAGACGTTCCCCCTGGGCATCAGGCTCTATGCCACAGCCACAAACCTCTTCACCATCACCCCCTACAAGGGCTACGACCCCGAGGTGGCCAGTGGCACCGACAGCGGAGCCTACCCCTCGGCCCGCACATTCACATTCGGCGTTAACGTAACATTATAATTCATCAATTTATTTTATTAACTAAAGGTAAAAGGAGATTGTATTATGGAGAAAAAGAACTTTTTGTTTGGTGCAGCTCTTGCATTGGGACTTCTTTCAGGATTAACATCGTGCTCAAACAACGATGACAGCATTGACAATCCGGGTGACGGCGGTAAGCAGATCGACGAAAAGAACGTGGTGAAGGACGATGGCACCGCCCTGGCTCTGGTCAACGGCGTGTACAGCCACTGGCAGCCACTTTCGTCATCCTTCTCGTTCATCATCGAGCTTAACTCCAACAAGCTCATCTCGTTTGAGGGCGAAGAGGGCGAGGCAGGCCCCGTGAACAGTCGCTTCGAACAGGTGCCCGACACGTGGTATCAGGTGAAGATATTCAACCACCTCCTGCTTGGCGTAGCCGAGGACAACGAGGCCATCGCCGCCGTTGCCAAGGCACAGGCGGAGGGCAAGGTGACACAGGCTGGATACAACGCTGCCGTAGGCAAGGCCAAGTTCCTGCGTGCACTGGCCTATCTGAAGCTGGCCCAGCTGTGGGGCGAGGTGCCCGTGTTCACTGAGGCAGGAGGCTCCACGACGGAGCGCAAGGACCTCAACACCGTGTTCAACCAGATTGTCAGCGACCTGACCGATGCCGAGACACTGCTGCTCGACTACAGCGGCGACCCGCGCGTACCCTCGAAGCAGGCTGCACAGGCTTTGCTCGCCCGCACCTACCTCGTATGGGGCGACAACCCCCTGTCGGCTGCCGAGGTGCAGGCCATTGCTGAAAGCCAGAACGACCCTGCCTTCACAACGACCGAAGACCGCTTGGAGAAGGCCGTGGAGTATGCCAACAAGGTCATCGGCAGTGGCAAGCTGAAGCTCGCCACCGACTTCTCAAAGCTCTTTGGCCGCGACTATGAGAGCAACAAGAGGGGCGACAACGAGCACCTGTTCACCATTGCCCACGACGGCGACAGCAAGGACGCCCAGGGCAACCACCAGACGCACTGCTCGTGGACCTTCCCCTTCCAGAACGGCGAGAACGGCAAGGGCTACAGCCAGAACCACACCGAGGTGGCCGACGACAACCTCTACGACGACTGGAAGGCCGAGCAGCCCAACGACAAGCGTCTGCTCAAGACCTACTTCACTGAGCTGAAGAACCCCGAGGACAGCAAAATCTACAAATACTACTCACCCGTCTATACGCCCATCAACGGCAAGGGCGTGGACCAGAGCTACGACAATGCCGAGAACCTGGAGATTACGCAGAACAGCGTGGACCGCATCGAGATACGCTACGCCGAGGTGCTGCTCATCAAGGCTGAGGCTCTCGTGCAGCTGGGTCGCAACAGCGAGGCTGCCGAGCCCTTCAACCAGCTGCGCCGCCGTGCCGGCATAGAGGAAGTGGCTGCGCCCACCTTCGACCAGATCAAGCGCGAGTGGGACTACGAGTTCACCTACGAGCAGTTCTCACTCTACAACTCGCTGCGCTGGAAGGACCTCATCGCGTCGGTGCAGAAGGTGCAGAACTACAAGCACTATGCCGATGACTGGGAGACGCTGGCTGACTACACCTCCGACCAGAAGGCTTTCTTCCAGAAGGTACACAACCACCTCGTGGCTAAATACAACAATGTGCGCGGCAAGCACTACCGTCAGCCCATCCCCACAGGCTTGCAGGGCGAGAACCTGAACATCACCCCGCAGAACCCCGGCTACTAAGAGCTCTGGGATGTGGCTCAAAGGAAACCGGCCCATGCGGTATGGCCGTGTGGAGCCGGTTCCATTTTTAACTAACCAGTGAAACGTGATTAAACGAAAATGACAATGAAACAGGTAAAAGGATTGTTTTTGGCAATGGCAGCCGCGCTGACGGTACTGACCTCGTGCAACAGCAACGACGATGGCGGCGTGCAGAGTATAGAGATTCCCGGCATCACCTTCGATGGTGACATAGACTGCTGCTCGGCAGAGGAAGCCCTGCAGGTATACAAGTTCCTGCAGACGGTAAGGATCGTGCCTGAGCTGTCGACCGTCGTTGACGGCAAGTACAACGTGTTTGCATATACGAAGCCAGAAGGTTTCCACGTAGGCTACAACGAAGTATTCTTCGTGGCAACGAAGCGGTCATCGGGCAATTATATCAAAGACTTCAGCATCAATGGCATTACGCCGCTGATGGTCATGGAGAAGATGAACATGAAGCACAGCAGTCCTGCTTCGGCCACGGCCGAGAGCTTCAACGACGGCTATCTGGCCGTGAAGCGGGCTTGGGTTTCGTTTATCATGGGAGGTGACTGGTTCCTGTCTTACGGCATCAGCGTCCTGGGTGCTGCCGGCTCGTTGTCGGAGGCATCGGTCGCTGCCGAGGCTCTGCCAGAGGGACAGCAATGGGTCAAGTCGTTCAAGGCAGACGATGCCACCTACTACATTTCCCTGGTTAATCCCTCGGCCTTTCAGACAGGCACGAACAGCATACGGGCATACGTGTCGAAGAAGAGCAGTACGGGCCTCACTGCGTATCTGTTGGCTGACGAGCTTTTCACAATAGACATCGACCCGCGCATGCCCGACATGGGCAACCATACGTCGCCCGACAATACGTCGCTGACCAGGCAGGAGGACGGCTCGTATGCCGGCACCATCAACCTTACGATGACTGGCCTCTGGCGCATCCATCTGACGGTACGTGACAGCAAGGGTGACGTCGTGGCGGGCGGTGACGACCAGAAGGACGGCTTCAGCTCCCTGTACTGGGATGTGACGATCTGACCATTGACCATTGATTATTGATTTACTATTTACTATTTACTATTTAGTTTTGATTATCCGCATTTGCGTTTGTTAGCGTAATAGCATTAAATCTTAACGATAAAAAGATATGAAAGTAAGGATATTGACATGGGCTGTCGTTGCTGCACTGTTCACTCCCTTGTTGACCGCATGCAGTGATGATGACGACGATAATGAAAGTGAGACCAATTCTGCTGTCGCCTATGACAGCCACGCCGTTGACCTCGGTCTGCCCAGTGGCCTGAAATGGTCGGATCAGAACCTTGGTGCCAATGCACCTGAAGGATACGGAAACTACTATGCTTGGGGTGAGACAGAAATCAAAGAGGACTATTCTTGGGATACTCACAAGTATGGTGACGGTACTGTGTTTACGAAATATGTTCCCAAGGGGAGCGAACTTGGGAAAAACGGGTTTTCTGACGACAAGACGGTGCTCGACAGGTTGGATGATGCAGCCTCTGTTGCCCTTGGCGGTAACTGGCGTACTCCTACCATAGAGGAGTGGCAAGAACTGGAAAGCAATAGTACTTGGACATGGACTGCAGTCAATGGGATAAACGGTTTCCGTGTGGAAGGTCCTAACGGTAACAGTATTTTCCTGCCCGCAGCAGGTTTCTACCGCTTCGGCATTCTCAGCTATGCAAACAGTTACGGCAACTATTGGTCGGCTTCCCTTATCCCGTCAGATGCAGATAGTGCCAATGAATACTATCTCAGCCCTGGCTCACGCTCTATCAATAGTCGCTTCCGCTACTATGGCCGTTCCATTCGTCCCGTGCGAAACTAACGATTAGACAAGGAGCATCATGGCGAAAGCATTACCATTCGTAGTATTTGTCGTATCCGCTATTGCACTGTCGTTTGTCGGTGCTGCCGACATCAATCTGCTGATTGGTGTCGGCATCCTTGTGATGACGGCAGGCTCGCTGGCGGTGAAGGACCGTAAGGAATACTGGGACATCGTTTTCGAGTATATGGGCAGTAAGACGGCGATGACTGCCGCACTGTTGTGGCTGATAGTCGGTGTTTATGGCGGTGTGCTGAACGCCGGACATATTGCCGACGGACTGACCTGGCTGGCCTATCACCTTCAGATGAACGGATCGCAATATACGGTGGTGGCGTTCCTGTTTTCTGGACTTTTCGCCATCTCTACGGGGTCTGGATTCGGCACCATCAGTGCTATGAGTCTGACTCTTTTCCCTGCCGGTGTCGCCATCGGTGCATCACCGGCCTTGCTGGGCGGTGCCATCCTGTCGGGGGCGGCTCTCGGCGACAGCATATCGCCTGTGTCGGACACCGCAGTCATTGCGGCTGCCACGCAGTCGTATAGTGGTCATACGGAGACAGCAGAGCTTGGCGGCACCATCCGTCACCGTCTGCCGTATGTGGCATTTGCCTTGATGTTGTCCCTGGCCGTGTTCTGGCTGTTGGGCATCTTGTCGGAAACGCATGACGTGCATACGGTCAGCCAGACAAGTGGAGTAGGTGCGGAAGGTCTGACAATGCTCATTCCCACAATTTTGATTATTGTCCTTTCGCTCTGTCGTGTGAACATCTATGTGTCGTTGTTGACGGGCATTCTGCTGGCCGTCGGCATCGGGTTGGGTATGCACCTGTTTGAGTTTGGCCAGCTGTTGTCCGTTGATGGCGGTCGTGTTGATGGCTGTGTGGTCCGTGGCATTGGCGGTATGGCTGGTGTGGCTATTCTGTTGATGGTTGTCGTGGCACTGTCAGGTCTCGTCATCCAGGGTGGCAGTATGGATGTGGTCATCCGTTGGCTGGGCGAGCGGTATGTACGCTCCGACAGGAGCGCCGAGGTAACCATCTATCTGATGGTGGTGTTGGCGGGCATCCTCATTGCGGCAGTCAACACGATAGCCAATATCTGCATTGCGCCATTTGTCAACACGGTGGGGCTGCAGTCGCATCTGCATCCCTATAGGCGTTCCACGCTCTTGGCTACGGGTATCTGCACCTTCCCGTTCATTCTGCCCTACGGTGGCTGTGTGTTGCTGTTGCAAAACGGCATTGCCGCATCAGGAGCAGGGGTGCTGTTGGAATCCACCGATGTGTTTTTTACCGCCGTTTTCCCGTGGAGCTTGTTTATAGTCATGCTTCTGGTTAGTATCACTGGATTTGGAAAGAAAAAAGATGAAGAAACTGACACGACTGATTTATGAGGATATGCGGCCGGCACTGGGCGTGACGGAGCCTGGGGCAATAGCTTTTGCCGTGGCAAAGGCCAAAGAGCATGTGACTGGCGACTTGCGGCAAATCAGACTGGTGCTGAACAGCGGCATGTATAAGAATGCCTTTACCTGTGGCATCCCCCACAGCCGTGAGGCGGGTAATGAATATGCCGCAGCCTTAGGATATGTGGCTGCCGTAGCCAGCCGAGGTTTGGAATGCCTCGATGGCGTGAGGTCGGCAGACAACCGTCGTGCCAAGGCATTAGTCCATGCCGGACTGATACAGGTGCAGATGGGTGCAGTCAGCAGTCGTATCTATATCCATGCGGAGATAACGACATCCAACGGAGAGGCGAGTGTCACGATAGAGGATTCGCATACCCACGTCACGCAGATCAGGGAGAACGGACGGGTGGTGTATGAAAGCGACAAGGCACGCAGCGACCATGCTGCAGTCGTCGTCCCCGCCATCCACCGCTATACTCTTCGCAGGCTGCTGCATTATGCCGAGACGGTACCGGCAGACGAGATTGCCTTCATACGCCAGGCCTACGACATGAATCTGGCACTTTTCCGCCAGGCAATGGAAAGCAAGCGAACCACCTTTGCCCGGCATCTGCTGGAGCGGAATGGCGGTAAGACGATTTCTGACGATGAGCAGACGACGGCCTCACTCCTTTGCAATGCCGCCATCGAGGCGCGTGTATTGGGATTGTCGTGTCCGGCCACGAGCATTACGGGTAGTGGCGCTCATGGCATTATCGCCACCCTGCCGCTCTATGCTTCGCAGCAGGTTCATCATTATACAGAGGAGCAACTGCTACGGGCAACAGTACTCAGCTTCCTGGTGTGTATGTACATCAAGGAGTATTCGGGGCGCTTGTCGGCCTTTTGCGGAGGCTATGTTAGTTTAAACGACTGATTTTTGATAAAATCCTTGTGTGGTTGTCAGAAAATGCTTACCTTTGCGCCATCATAAATGAATTTGTATGGAACA
>CAJOLE010000063.1 GCA_905235325.1 uncultured Prevotella sp.
CGCGCGAAAATGCACGCCGCATGAAGGCCGACAACATGGACGTGGAGCTGATTTCCAAGTACACCGGGCTTACCGTGGCGGAGATAGAACGGCTATAAGTATCACGTTCCGTTCAAGGCCATCCCTTTTTAATCTTCGTTCTTGCAAGTTTTCGCTTTCCAGGGTGTCAGGGTGACACAACGCCGATGGACAGAGGACGTGCAACCTGTTTGGGAGGGTGTCACGGGTGACACGAGGGTGACACACTTCCCCTCCAGATTCTCGAGAGAATTTGACAGTCGCCAGGCTCGTCGCGAACGTTTTCCTCCCCCACTCTTTCGGATTCTCGAGAGAATCTGGGGTATCTCCCTTTCACCTTTCACGCTTGTGTCACCCTCGTGTCACCCTGGGACACCCTTCCGGGAGGGTGACACGTAGCGTAACAAACTGTCAGTCTGCGCATTGTCTTATTGTGTGACACCGTGTCACCCTCAAACACGAAAAATCGTCAGCTGCTGCGTGTGAGGACTGGAGAATCGAAGCTGGGGATATTGCCTTTGACGGTGAGTAATAAATATCTTCGGAGAATCAGCCAAATTTATAGGATAAACAGCGCAGATATCAACAAAAATATTGTACCTTTGCAGCCGACAATTAGTACGCAGGTGTTCACCTGCGGCAGCCGCGGATGAGAATCCGCGTACCAATGAAAAGCTGTGAAACAACTGAAAGAATATGAGACTGACATTCTTAGGAACAGGAACGTCGTGCGGGGTGCCGACGATAGGATGCCGGTGCCGCGTGTGCCGGAGCGAGAATCCGAAGGACAAGCGGCTGCGCTGCTCGACACTCGTCGAGACCGGGCAGACGCGGCTGCTGATAGACTGCGGGCCGGACTTCCGCCAACAGATGATGCCGCAGCCCTTCCGGCGCATCGACGGCATACTCATCACCCACGCCCACTATGACCACATGGGGGGCATGGACGACGTGAGACCATACTGCCAGTTTGGCGAGATTAACGTCTATGCCGACCCGATAGCCCGCAAGGGTCTGTCTGAAATGCTGCCCTACTGCTTTGAGGAGAACCGTTATCCGGGCGTGCCGGCCATCGGACTGCACGAGATCCGCAAGCATGAGCCTTTCACCATCGGCGACATCAGCATCATGCCCATCGAGGTGATGCACGGACGGCTGCCCATCCTGGGCTACCGCATGGGGCCGCTGACGTATATCACCGACATGAAGACGATAGCCGATGACGAACTGCCATATATAAAAGGGACGGAAGTGCTGGTGGTGAACGCCCTCAGGCACGAGCCTCACCACTCGCACCAGACGGTGGAAGATGCTGTCGCCTTTGCCCGCAGGGTCGGGGCAAGGCGCACGCTGCTGATACACTCCAGCCATCACATCGGACTGCACGACGAGGTCAACGCCTCGCTGCCACCCGACATTCAGCTGGCCTATGACGGGCAGGTGGTGGAAGTGGATGGTGAAGGGTGAAAGGTGAAGGGTGATTAGTGCTTCTTCTTGGGAGTCTTGCCTTTCCCGAACAGGCCCATGATGCCGCCGTAGCTCTTGCGGAGCTTGCGGTAGAGCAGGAAGAGGTCGATGACCGTCACGCTGTTGGCAACGAGACTGGCAATGTAGTCGCCCTTCGACGTATCTTCGTGCTTGACGAAGAGCTGGTTCCACGTTGTCGAGAATTGCTTGCCATCGTTCTGCATTTGCTCAAGCAATTCGTCCTTGCGTTGGCGGATTTCCTCCAGCGTGCGGTAAGTGGGTTGTGGCTTTTGAACAGGAAGCATGGCGGTATTTACGAATTTACTATTTTCGGTTTCTATTTGCTGAGCAGGATGTTGGCGAGGAATCGGACGAGCGGGCGCTCAATCCACTTCTCGTGGCAGATGAAGAACAGTAAGAGCAACAGCAGGTGGAAACCGCCGACGACGCAGAACGCCGGTGCCATGCCGATGTGCTGCCCCAACCAGTAGGCGAAGGCAAACGACAGGAACAGCATGACGGCGATGATGAGCAGGAAGAACAGGACAGCCAAGGCGGCCGCCGTCAGCAGGCGCACCACCTTGTCTATCACGTCAAGCTTCAAATATTCCTTCTGAAGTCCGAGATAGTGCTTGAGCAGCTCGGCGAGCTGCCCGATGTTCTCAACGTTCTTGTCGTTCGACAGCATTACTCTTCACTTAAAGTTCTCTCTGGCTCCCACTTTTCACTCCTACTCCTCCTCGGCAGCTTCCTGGATGTCGTCGACGAGGTCGCCCACCTCTTTCCGGCTGAGTTTGATGTTGTGCTTCTTGAGGAAGTCCTCAACGGCATCAGTAATTTTCACGCGGGTGTCGGCGCCCTTTTCAGGGGCAATCAGCAGACCCAAGACAGCACCGGCGATGCTACCGCCGAGAAATGCGCCAAGATAACCTAAACTCTTCATGTTGTTTCGCTTTAGTTGGTTAAACATTAATCTACGTGCAAAAATACGGTTTTTTTCTGAAAGAGGCGTTAAAAGTTGTATCATTTTTTGTTAAAATGTGAGTATTTTGCGCATTTAACAAAGTTTATGGACGTTTTTTGCCCTTTTTTGCCCGATAATTTGTAATTTCGCACAGACTTTTAGCAAGACAACAGTAATTAATGATTAGTAATAACAGAAAAGTATGAAAAAGTACATGATTGTTTGCGCTGGCCTGAGCTTGGCTCTGATGTTCGCCAGCTGTAGTAAGAGTAGTGAGAGTGCCTACAAGAAGGCTTACGAAAAAGCTAAGTCGCAGGAGGCAGCCCAGCGTGTGGCCGAAGACACCGAGACACAGGCTCCGGTAGTGGCTCCCGTGACCACTCGCCCGGCTACCCAGACCCGTGTGGTCGACAATGCCGACAACGTATCGGTGCGTCAGGAGAAGGTGCTGCTCGTCAACGGTGCCGGTCTGAAGAACTACAGCGTCGTCGTCGGTTCGTTCGGTCTGCAGACCAATGCCGAGGGTCTTCAGCAGCAGCTTCGTGACGGTGGCTATAACGCTCAGATCGTGAAGAACGAGTCCAACAATATGTTCCGCGTGGTTGCCACGACCTTCGACAACAAGGTTGATGCCGTGAACAGCCGCGACCAGATTCGTGGCTCGAAATATAATCCTAAGGGCGACGCCTGGTTGCTCTATAACATCCGGTAAGTCGCTTGGCGAGGATACTGTCGATTGACTACGGTCGCAAGCGGACAGGTCTGGCAGTCACCGATCCTCTGCAGATTATTGCCGGAGGATTGGCGACTGTTTCTACTTCTGAGCTGTTCGACTGGCTCCAGTCGTACATACAGCGGGAGTCGGTAGAGCGCATCGTCATAGGCGAGCCCAGACAGCCCAACGGTCAGCCGAGCGAGAATCTCGGACGCGTGCAGCAGTTTGTGGCCCGCTGGCGCAAGGCGCATCCCGAATTGCCCATTGAGTATTACGACGAGCGCTTCACGTCGGTGCTGGCCCATCAGGCCATGCTCGACGGCGGTCTGCGCAAGAAGGCGCGCCAGGACAAGGCCCTGGTCGACGAAATCAGTGCCACCATCATCCTGGAGGACTACTTGCGTTCAAGGAGACCGTAAATCGGGAGCCCCGTCAATCGGAAACAGAAAATATGTAAATCGAAACTACAGATGGTATTACCTATTTATATATATGGACAGCCCGTGCTGCGCAAGGTGGCCGAAGACATCACGCCCGACTACCCGCAGTTGGGTCAACTGATAGCCGACATGTGGGAGACGCTGGCCGAGAGCGACGGCATCGGACTGGCAGCGCCCCAGGTGGGCAAGTCCATCCGCGTGGTGCTCATCGACCTCGACGTGCTCAGCGACGACATGCCGGAATACAAGGGCTTCAGGCGCGTGTTTATCAACGCCCATATCGTTGAGGAAGACGATTCAGAGACCAGCTCCAGCGAGGAGGGTTGCCTGTCGCTGCCCGCCATCCATGAGAAGGTGGTGAGGCCGACGCGCATCCGCGTGCAGTGGTTGGACGAGCAGTTCCAGCCCCACGACGAGTGGGTGGACGGTTATCTGGCCCGTGTCATGCAGCACGAGTTCGACCACCTGGAGGGTCATATGTTCATCGACCATATCTCACCCCTGCGCAAGCAGCTCATCAAGAGCAAGCTGAAAGCCCTTACCTTAGGCCGCTACCGCTGTGGCTACAAGACTAAACCGGTCAGGAAGTGAGAAGTGAAAAGTGAAAAAGCAAGAAGTGAGAAGTGAAAATTAGTGCGTCTGACAGGTGGTTTAGTGGTTGCTGGTGGCGGAGAATTCCGTCACTACTTTTCACTTTTCACCTTTCGCTTCTCACTTCTTTCGCACAGTTCAATACTGACCGTCTGATAACTATTGGCCGGTCAGCATTGTATTTTGAGGACTACGTACTCTCCATCCAGTACTTCAATCAAGCCATTTCCATCAAGCCCTATCTCTACGAGCCTTGGTTCTTGCGCGGTATTGCCAAGTATTATCTTGACGACTTGACCGGCGCGGAGTCAGACTGCTCGGAAGCCATCGAGCGCAACCCCTACGTCACTAACTGCTATGAGCTGAGGGGGCTCAGTCGCATTCGTCTTGGAAAATACGAGGAGGCAGCGGCCGACTACACGACGGCCCTGAAATATGACCCTGAGAATCAGGGCTATTGGCATAACCGTGCGCTCTGCTACATTCGCGGCAAAGACTACGAGCGGGCCTTGAGCCAGCTTGACACCATAACGGCAAGATGGCCGAAGTATGCCGACGCCTGGTCGATGCGGGCAGAGGTCTACATGCAGCAGGAGGACACGACGAGGGCCGCCCAGGCACTGGATAAAAGTCTGGAAATCGACCCCTACGACGGCCATACCTGGGCGGCACGCTCCATCATCAGCTTGTCGCGAAGCGAATGGAAAGAGTCGGAAGGGTATCTGGACAAGGCCATCCACCTGCTGCCAAAGGATGGCGGCAACTACATCAACCGCGCCATGGCCCGCTACAACCAGAACAACCTGCGCGGTGCCATGGCCGACTACGACACGGCTCTCGACCTGGAGCCCAACAACTTCCTCGGCCACTACAACCGCGGACTGCTGCGAGCGCAGGTCGGCGACGACAACCGAGGCATCGAGGACTTCGACTTCGTGCTCCGCTTAGAGCCCGACAATATGCTGGCACTCTTCAACCGTGGTCTGCTGCGCGACAAGACGGGCGACCTGCGTGGTGCCATCAGCGACTATACAAAGGTCATCAACGAGTATCCGAACTTCTGGACGGGGCTGCAGTATCGTGCAAATTGTTACCGCCGGCTGGGCATGAACCGTCAGGCAGAGCTCGACGAATTCCGCATTCTGAAGGCTCAGATCGACAAGCGCTATGGCGGGAAGCAACCCAGCATGAAGAAGCATCCTGTACGTAAGCGTAGTGATGACGACCTGGAGAAATACAACCAGTTGGTAATGGCCGACGAGCAGGAGGTGGAGAACGAATACAAGAACGAATATCGGGGCCGCGTGCAGAATCATCGCGTGGAGGCCGCTTACCTGCCGATGTATGAACTGGCGTTGGAGCCTGCGAAGAGCGAGCTGACCAAGTACATTGCCTTCGACGAAGCCGTCGAGGCTTTCAACAGCCGTTCCGGCAGGCCGCTCTATGTCGTGAGCGGTCTGCCTCCGGTCACGGAAGCGAGGTCGCAGACCTATTTTGCATACGTCGATACGCTGGGCATGACCATTGCCGATGTCAGCAACATGCAGCGCGTCGCCGTGGCTCTGATGCTGCGCGCCGTGGCCTACTCGTCAATGCAGAACATGGAGGGTGCCATCGACGACCTTACTACCTACCTGCAGATGGACAGCCTCTCTTCGTTGGCACTATGGCAGCGTGCCGTCTGCCAGTCGAAGATCAACGAGGTTCAGGCTGCCACCGGTGCAAGCGCCGACATGAAGATTGCCAATGTGCTGATGGATTTCTCGGCGGCCATCAAGATAGCCCCGCATAGCGCGTACCTTTATTATAATAGAGGCTGTGCATACGTCCGCCGGAAGGACTATGGCCGGGCTATTGACGATTTCACGAAGGCTATTGAGCTTGACCCCTCTCTAAGCGAAGCTTACTACAACCGCGGGCTGGCGTTTATCGACAGCGGCAAGACGAAAGAGGCTGTCAGCGACTTCAGCAAAGCTGGCGAGTTAGGTCTCTATACGGCATACAGTTTAATCAAGAAATATCGTGAGAAGTAAAAAGTAAAAAATATGGATAAGGAAGCATTAGTCTGGAACAAAATTCTGGCAACCGTCCTGAAGATGCCAACAGTGAAAGTAGACCGCGTGGGATTCCTCCGAAAGGAGTTGCGGCCTTACTGCAACCAGTCGCGCCTGCAAATGCTGGGCAGCGTGCGCCCCTATACAGTCGTGTCAGAGAAGGTCGTCGACCGGCTGGCACGGCAGTGTATCAACAAGCATACGGCTCTGGCTACTGCCACGTCGACAGTGGTGGGACTGCCCGGCGGACTGACGATGGCGGCCGCCCTGCCTGCCGACGTCGTGCAGTATTTCTTCCACGTCTTTGTGCTGTCGCAGAAGCTGGCCTATCTCTACGGCTATCCTGACTTTTGCGAGGATGACGGCGAACTGAACGACATGGCCGGCGACCTGCTCACCATCTTTATGGGCGTGATGATGGGGGCTCCCGTGGCCGAGAAGGGCATTTCAGAGTTGTCGGTGGCAATGGCCGAGAGTGCCGTCACCCGTCTGCCGCGTTTCGCCCTGACCAAGACGGCCATCTTCACCGTTGCCAACCAGATAGCCAAGATGATCGGCACCCGACTGACGAAGAACGGCTTCGCCAAGGGCGTCGGCCGCTTCATCCCCATTGCCGGAGGCCTGTTCTCAGGCGGACTGACGCTGCTGACGTTCCGTCGAGGAGCCAACCGCCTGCGCCGCCAGCTCAGTGCGCAGCGCCACCTCTTCGACGACGGGGACATTGATGCTATAGAACTGGCCAACATCAAGACGTCGTTCGTCAAGGCCGGACAAGCCGAGCGCGACCCCGGGAAGGTGCAGCTGGCAATGATTCAGGCCCTGATCAACATCGCCAAGATCAACGACACGGTGTCGCCAGAGAAGTATCAGGCCATCGAGCAGCGCATCGCCCGTGCCAAGATTGACGGCAAGGAGAAGCTCGACCTGCTGGCCAACATCGACTCCGACCTCAGCTACGACGTCGACTTTGACCTGATAGCTGCCGACCGTGAGGCTGCCCGCGAAACGTTCGATGCCATGAAGCAGTTCACCCAGATGGACGAGAAGGTATCCATGGCCGAGAAAATCTATCTGAACATGGTGGCGCAGAAGCTTGGAATTGAAAAGACAGGCTGACGTACTATTTAAATAACGGAATGAAACTATTAACTACTACTCTGATGATGGCTGCCTTAGCACTACAGGCAGCCATGCCGCTGACGGCCAAGCAGCGTGTCAGCGTTCACGACCCCTCGGTGGTCTACGACCAGTCTACCGGGCGGTATTATGTTTTCGGGTCGCATAAGGCGGGGGCATTCTCCACCGATATGCAGAACTGGACTGTTGCCAATCCCACATGGCTGCCTGACAACAATGAGACGGCCTTTACCACACCAGCCGTCAAGTCGGTGACGAAGGGCGGGGTCGCAGTCAGTCTCCCACAGTTCAACGCGGCAGACTGGGCGGGGCGTAATGATGCCTCGTTCGACATCAACGGCAATATGTGGGCACCTGACGTCATCTGGAACACCTCGATGGAGAAGTGGTGTATGTACTTGAGTGTCAACGGCAACGCCTGGCACTCAAGCATCATCCTGCTCACGGCCGACAACATCGTTGGACCCTACGTCTATCAGGGACCGGTCATTACCTGTGGCTTCTACGATGCCGCTCACAGCTACAAGGACACCGACATGGAACTGGCTTTGGGCACGATTTCGTCGCTGCCGACCAGATATAACCTTGGCAACAAGTTTGGCGACTTCTGGCCTCACACCATCGACCCCTGCGTCTTCTACGATGAGGGCGGTCGGCTGTGGATGTCATACGGCTCGTGGTTCGGCGGAATCTGGATGCTCGAGCTTGACGAGCTGACGGGGCTTCGCGACTATGACGTGACCTACGCCTCACAGAGCAATGCTTCATACAATGTCGCTACCGACGGCTATTTCGGAAAGAAGATTGCAGGGGGTTATTCCGTCTCCGGCGAAGGCTCCTACATCTGCCATATCGGCCAGTACTATTACCTCTTCGTCAGCTACGGCGAGTTTGCCCCTGACGGTGGCTACCAGATGCGCGTCTTCCGCTCAGAGAATCCTGATGGCCCATACGTCGACTCGCGCGGGGTGAGTGCCGTCTACTCTGGCCGTGCCACCAACTACGGTCTGGATTGCGACACCCGTGGCGAGAAGCTGATGGGAGCTTACAACAACTGGGGCGAGATGACCGTCGGCGAGTGCTCGCAGGGGCACAACAGTATCATCGTTGCCCCCGACGGCCGCAACTATCTGGTCTACCATACCAAGTTCAACAACGGCACCGTCGGCCACGAAGTGCGCGTTCATCAAGTGTTTGTCAACGAGGACGGCTGGCTCGTGGCCGCACCATTTGAGTACAACGGCGAGACAGTGACCGACCATGAGATTGCAACCAGTCAGCCCTTCACCGCCGACGAGATAGCTGGCAGCTATAACTTGCTCATCCACCAATACCGCTTGGACCATAAGAATTTCGAGGAGCAGCAGCCCGTCAGCATCACGCTCACGGCAGATGGACAGGTAACAGGCGGACTGTCGGGCTCGTGGAGCCTGACACCGGGTACAGGCTATTTTAGCTTGACCATTGACGGCACGACTTATAACGGTGTGGTCATCGACGAGCGTATGGACGGCAACGGCCTTCCCCTTGTCTCGTTCACGGCCTGTGCTTCGGCGACGGGTGTCAACGTGTGGGGCTATAAAGTCAAGGAGCCTGTTGAGGGCTGGTCAGAGGGCATGGTGGCCCACTACGGTTTCGACGATGATGCCTTGGCTAACTCCCTCAACGACAGGCAGACGGCTCAACTGCTTGCCGCTGGCGACAATACCGCACCTGCTCTGGAGACCATCGACAGCCGCGGCAGCCAGTATGTACATCTGAACTTCGGCACCAACGGCAATGAGAGCTACGTCGCCATGCCAAATCCGCTCAACGGATTAGCCCTCGACGACGGGGCTACCATCTCGTTCTGGGTCAAGCGACTTGACGGCAATGCCTGGGATGCCATCTTCGGCTTCACCCACGGCAACGCCCGCCTCTACATGACGGGCAACAGCTACATAGGCTACAACGGTTGGGACGGTTACTGGATAGACCTGAACCATCCCGGTGCCGTTATCTCCAACGATATCGCTATCGGACAGTGGCAGCAGGTGACGCTCACCGTTGCCCGCTCAGGCCTCACCCTCTACGTGAATGGTGCCCAAGTGCCGTTTGCCACTTTCGCTGGACAGATGGCCGGCAGCGATGTTGCGTCGCTGTCTGCTTTCGAGTGTGGACGCATTGTCGACTTCCTGACCACCGCTGACGGGTTCTACCTGGGGCGCGGCTCGTTCTGGGGCTCCGACCCGGCGCTGATCGACGATGTCATCGTCTACCACCGGCCGCTGAGTGCCACTGAGGTGCTGTCGCTCTATAGCCAGTCCGTGCAGGGCTTCGACTTCGCTTCGCTGACGCCCGTCTCCGTTCCCGGCGATGCCAACGGTGACGGCCATGTCGACAGCGACGACCTCTCTGCCGCAGTCGCCCTCATGCTCGAAGGCTCCTACTTGGAGACCGTCGATATGAATGGCGATGGCCGGATAGACATCATCGACGTCGTGCAGCTCATCGACTTGATAGGTCGGCAGTAATTACCACAAGGCAATTCTGCCGACCGCTCCAAGGTCGAGCATGGCTGTAGCTACACCTAAAGCCTGAGAAATGCGACACGAAACTTTTCCACCTTTTTATTGCTGAGCCGTCATTTCTGCTATAGTGAGATTTCGTTGGCGTAAATGTACATAAAAAGGTACGTGTTTGTTTGGAGATATGGAAATAATGTTGTACCTTTGCCGCCAGAAACAACAAAAGCAACGATTATGACTTCATTATCATTTTCAGATTTTAGGAAGAACATGGCCAGCTCGTTCGACCTCGTAGACGCTGGCGAGCGTGTGTATATCAATCGCGGTAGTCGGAAGATGTATGCTATCATTCCTGTTGGCGACGGCGATCTGACCATTACCCCGGCATTGGAAGCCAAGATCGAGAAAGCTCGTCAGGAATATCGTGATGGTCAGACGCTGCATTTTGAGAATGCTGCCGCTGCCCAGAAGTGGATGGATGAACTATGATATCAATGACGATGTTGTCGCAGTGTTAATAGTTGAAGTAGAATCTCGAAAATTTTATCTAAATTTGCAGTCAAAATAGAATGATTATTCATGTTACAGCTTGATTTGTTTCCCACATTATACACCGTCGACGAGAGCCAGAACAGCACGACGTTTCAGGACAACATGAAGTTGCCCCTGCATCGTTGGTATCGCTATACGGCGGGGTTCTCGGGCGCATGGGTGGGCAGTCTACTCGAACAGGGCAAACGCGAGGGCCGTCGCCGCGTCATCGATCCCTTTGCAGGCTCTGGCACGGTCATGGTCGAGAGTATGATGCACGGCGTAGACTCATACGGTGTAGAGTCAAACCCTTATGTTTACAATATTGCCACAGCCAAATTGCAATGGAATGACTTCGACTTCGATTTTCTGATGCACGAGTGCATGGAGGTGTTGAAAAGGGCTCGACAAAAGGATATCGACCGCACGGACTATCCCGACCTCATTTCCAAGTGCTTCCCAATTGGCACACTCCATAAGTTGGATGCCCTGAAACTCTCCTGCTACGAGATTGAAGACAAGAAACTCCATAACTTCATATGGTTTATCATCACGTCCATTCTACGCTCTACGTCACCCGTCGGCACGGCACAATGGCAATATATTCAACCGAACAAGTCTAAGGCTAACGTTCTCGACCCCTTCACCGCCTACCAGCAGAAAGTGACCGAGATTTTTGATGACATTCAGCGGCTGCGCGATGTCTTCGGCATGAACTCTCATTCCGAAATTCTCCGCGAGGACGCCCGCCACATTGAGTCTGTGCCCGACCAGTGGGCCGACATGGTCATAACGTCGCCGCCCTACGCCAACAACTACGACTACGCCGACGCCATGCGGCTGGAAATGCTCTTCTGGAACGACATCAACGGCTGGAAGGATTTGCAGGACAAGGTAAGCGTCAACCTCATTCGTGCCTGTACACAACACGTTTCAACGCTGAAAGATACCGTAGACGAATACCTGGCCTCACCGCTGCTGATGCCCATCCACGACGAAATCGTGGAGAAATACGAACTGCTCAGAAACGAGCGTGAAAACCACGGTGGCAAGAAGAACTACCACATGATGATAGCCGCCTATTTCTATGACATGGCCCAGGTGTTTTACTCACTCAGCCGCATCACAGCCCCCAACTGCCAGATGTGTTTCGTCATTGGCGACTCAGCCCCCTATGGCATTTATGTTCCCGTTGACGAATGGCTCGGCAGACTGGCTCAGGCTGCAGGTTTCAACGACTACTCGTTCGAGAAATTGCGCGACCGCAATACCAAATGGAAAAATCGCAAACACCGCATCCCCTTGAAAGAGGGCCGACTTTGGATTAATAAATAAGATGATATGGCAAGATCACAATCACACATTCTCGGTGAATTCATTGGAGCCTTCTTCGAGGACCTGATGAAGCAGCCCGTTCGCGAGTTCGCTCAGAAATATGGCCTCTACTTCGACACAGTTGGCAAGCGTAAGGCCCGTGGCGGTAAGAAACTTACTTGGACTGATGTTCACGGCAGTAAGCATGATCTTGATTTCGTGCTCGAAAAAGGTGGCACCGAGGAAAACATAGGCGAGCCTGTCGCCTTCATTGAGCTGGCTTGGCGAAGTTACACCAAACATTCGAAGAATAAAGCACAGGAGATATCCGGTGCCGTCAATCCCATCTGCGAGAAATACAAGCTCAGCAAGCCATTTAAGGGGGCCATCCTAAGCGGTCAGTTTACCGAAAACTCACTCAACCAATTAAAGAGAGATGACTTCCACGTACTTTATATCCCCTTTGAGAAACTCGTTCAGGCGTTCAGCACCCACGGCCTTGATATCGAGTTTGACGAAGACAGTAAGGAGGCCGATGTCAAAAAGAAGCACGCCGCTGTCTCCAAACGTTCCAACAAAGCATTGCTGGAGAAGGTGCGCGAGGAAATCCTAAACAGTTGCGACGCCGAGATTAAACAGTTCATCACCGAACTCGAAGCTTTTTACACCCGCAAAATTAAGACCATTTGCATCCTCCCGCTCCACGGCACACGCACCGAGGTCGTTGACGTTGAAAAGGCCATTGCTTTCATCAATGGCTATTGTGACCTCCCCACTAATCAGAAGCTCGAATACATAGAGGTCATTGTCACCTACAACAACGGCTCCATTATCCAGTGCCAGTTCAAGACTAAGGCAGAGACAGTAGACTTTTTGCAGAAGATTCGCTAATCCTCGTATAATGTCCAACTCATTAACATTTATTTCTTTCTAAAACTCTTCTATGTCTGATGTTTTTCGTACCTTTGCACGCTGAATTTTAACTTCAAACATATATTGTAGATATGGACATCAAAATTACATTCCCCGACGGCTCTGTTCGCTCGTATGAGCAGGGTGTGACGGGACTCCAGATTGCCGAGAGCATCTCGCCGGCTCTGGCACGCAGCGTCGTCAGCTGCGGCGTAAACGGCGAGACCGTAGAGCTGAACCGCCCCATCACGGAGGACGCCACTATCGCGCTCTACAAGTTTGACGACGACGAGGGTAAGCATACCTTCTGGCACACGTCGGCCCACCTGCTGGCCGAGGCCCTGCAGGAGCTCTACCCCGGCATCCAGTTCGGTTTCGGACCGGCCGTGGAGAACGGATTCTTCTACGACGTGCTGCTGCCCGACGGTCAGATGATCAAGGAGAGCGACTTCCCCACGATAGAGGCCAAGATGAAGGAGCTGGCCGGCAAGAAGGAGCCGGTGGTGCGCCGCGAGGTGGCCAAGGCCGACGCCCTGAAGGCATTTGCCGCCGACGGCCAGACCTATAAGTGCGAGCACATCGACCAGGACCTCGAGGACGGCTCGATTACTACCTATACGCAGGGCAACTTCACCGACCTCGTCCGCACCTCATGGATACGGGCGAAATCAAGGCCGTGAAGCTGACCTCTGTTGCCGGTGCTTTCTGGCGCGGCGACGCCACCCGTGAGCAGATGCAGCGCCTCTACGGCATCTCGTTCCCCAAGAAGAAGATGCTCGACGAATACCTCGTCATGCTCGAGGAGGCCAAGAAGCGCGACCACCGCAAGATAGGCAAGGAGATGGAGCTCTTCATGTTCTCAGAGAAGGTGGGCAAGGGCCTGCCCATCTGGCTGCCGAAGGGCACCGACCTGCGCCTGCGCCTGCAGGACCACCTGCGCCGTGTGCAGCGCCGCTACGGCTACCAGGAGGTCATCACCCCGCACATCGGCGGCAAGAGCCTCTACGTCACCTCGGGCCACTATGCCCACTACGGCAAGGACTCCTTCCGCCCCATCACCACTCCCGAGGAGGGCGAGGAGTATATGCTGAAGCCCATGAACTGCCCCCACCACTGCGAGATATTCGCCAACAAGCCCCGCTCCTACCGCGACCTGCCCCTGCGCATCGCCGAGTTCGGCACCGTCTATCGCTACGAGCAGTCGGGCGAGCTCCACGGCCTTACGCGCGTGCGTTCCTTTACTCAAGATGATGCCCACCTCTTCTGCCGTCCCGACCAGGTGAAGCAGGAGTTCCTCAACGTGATGGACATCATCGGCGTGGTGCTCACGGCCTTCGGTTTCAACTTCGAGGCACAGATCTCGCTCCGCGACCCCAACGACCACGACAAGTACGTGGGCACCGACGAGGACTGGGCACTGGCCGAGCGCGCCATCCAGGAAGCCTGTCAGGAGAAGGGTCTGACGGCCAAGGTGGAGTATGGCGAGGCTGCCTTCTACGGCCCGAAGCTCGACTTCATGATCAAGGACGCCATCGGCCGCCGCTGGCAGTTAGGCACCATCCAGGTGGACTACAACTTGCCCAAGCGCTTCCAGCTGGAATATACCGACGAGGACAACCAGAAGAAGACGCCCGTCATGATTCACCGTGCCCCCTTCGGCTCGCTCGAGCGCTTCTGCGCCGTGCTCATCGAGCACACCAGCGGACACTTCCCCCTCTGGCTCACGCCCGAGCAGGTGGCCATCCTGCCCCTGTCTGAGAAGTATAACGACTACGCCGAGGAGGTCTGCAAGCTGTTCTCGCAGGGCGGCGTCCGCGCCACCATCGACCTGCGCAACGAGAAGCTGGGCCGCAAGATCCGCGACAACGAGCTGAAGCGCATTCCCTACATGGTCATCGTCGGCGAGAAAGAAGCTGCCGACAAGACTGTCGCCGTGCGCCCGCAGGGTGGCGGTGAGCAGAGCGTCATGACCATCCAGGAGTTCATCGACGAGGTGAACGCCAAAGTGCAGGAAATGACGAAGGACTTCTAAGTACGCCTGACGAAACGACAAAACGAATACGAAAACGATAATCACACCCCCTCCATCCTCCCCCGAGGGGGAGGCTTTCTCCGCACTGGTAGCCTCCCCCTCGGGGGAGGTTGGTGGGGGGGTGATTATCGACTACATGGAGTCGCTGCGCAACGAGGAGCAGCGGCGGGTGCTTATGCGGTTCTTCAAGACGGGCCCGGGCGAGTATGGCGAGGGCGACGAGTTCCTCGGGCTGAAGGTGCCGCAGACGCGGGAGGTAGTGAAGAGCATGGCACAGGCTCTGCCCCTAAGCGAGGTTCCGCTGCTGCTGACAAGCCGCTGGCACGAAGTGCGCCTCTGCGGACTGCTGACACTCGTGGCAAAGTTTGAGAAGCTGGCGACGAAACGGCTGGAGAATGACGAGGCGGCCATCCGTGGCCGGGACGAAATACTGACCGTGTATCTGGAATATGCCGGACAGGCGAACAACTGGGACCTGGTGGACCTCACGGCACCGAAGATTCTCGGGCATTGGCTGCTGCTGCCGACGATGCTCACTCCCCACTCCGTCGGAGAGGGTGAATACAAGCGGCAGGTGCTTGATGGGCTGGCCGCTACCGAGAACCTCTGGAAGCAGCGCATAAGCATGGTCTGCACGTTGAAGACATTGCAGATGGGCGACCCGTCGTGGTGTCTGCGCTATGCCGAAATCCACCTGCACCACCCGCACGACCTGATGCACAAGGCCGTCGGTTGGATGCTCCGCGAGATGGGCAAGCACGTCTCCATGGACCTCCTCCGCGACTTCCTGTACCGTCATGCCCACGAGATGCCGCGCACAGCCCTGCGCTATGCCATCGAGAGGATGACGGAGCAAGAGCGGTCGTCGTTTCTCAGGTCTTCGGCGAAAGGTGTTTTTGGCGAAGGGTGAAGACGGAATACGCCAAGCATTGTTCACAAGATTTCTCTTGCAATCCAGGCACAGGCTTCAGCATCGGCCAGTGCATGATGGTGATTCTCTAACCTGAAGCCGCACGCGGCTGCAACGGTGTGAAGCTGATGGTTTGCCAGCCGGGGGAAAGCCCGCTTCGAGGCGATGCAGGTGCAATAGAACTCGTAGTCGGGATAGTCCATCTGATAGCATCGGAAGACGGCTTTCAGGCAGCTTTCGTCGAAGCTCTTGTTGTGGGCCACCAGTGGAAGTCCCTCTATCATGGGTTCAATCCTGCGCCACACATCAGGAAAGACTGGTGCTTCTTCCGTATCTTCGCGCGTCAGGCCATGCACACGGCTGCACCAATAGTTGTAGTAATTCGGCTCTGGCTGTATCAGCGAGTAGAAGGAGTCGACGATTTCCCCATCTCTCACCACGACCACCCCCACGCTGCAGACGCTGGTACGTTGGTTGTTAGCTGTCTCGAAATCTATGGCTGCGAAGTCTCTCATTAAACTTACCAACTTACCAACATTAAACAACGTTTTCTGGTGTTCCGTTGACAAACGAGCGGACATTGCCAATGGCCGTCTGCAACAGACGGGTGCGGGCTTCCGTCGTGGCCCAGGCCACATGAGGCGTGAAGTAGGCATTCGGCTGCCTGAGCAGCAGACTGTCTGCCTTGGGGGGCTCCTCTGTCATCACGTCGGCACAATAGGCATAGAGTCGGCCCCCGGCTAATGCCTCTGCCACGTCGGCATCACAGACCAACGGTCCCCGGCCAGTATTGATAAGGATGGCCGTCGGTTTCATCAGCCTCAGCGTCTTGGCATTGACGAGGTGGCGCGTGCTGTCAGTGAGCGGACAATGCAGCGTGACGACATCCGATGTGGCAAGCAGTTCCTCGAGGCTGGCCTTCCGGATACCGGCAGGCAGGTTCTCTTCCCGTTTGCTGGTGTAGGCGATGACGCGCATACCAAATGCACAGGCTATCATGGCCACCCGCATTCCGATGTTGCCAAGCCCGACGATACCGAAGATCTTTCCTGCCAGCTCTGTCAGCCGTGTGTCCCAGTAGCAGAAGTCGGGATTCCGGCTCCATCGGCCCTGACGGTTTTGGGCGGCATAATGCTCCGTGCGGTTCGTGACCGTCAGCAGATGTGCAAACACCATCTGGGCCACGCTCTCCGTGCTGTAGGCCGGTACGTTTGTCACGGTGATGCCTCGCTCGTGAGCCGCCTGCGTGTCAACCACATTATAGCCCGTGGCCAGCACACCGATATATCGAATGTTCGGCAGTTGCTCTATCTCCTTTCGTCCGAGCACGACCTTGTTTGTCAGCACAATCTCTGCATCAGCAGCCCTCGCCACTGTCTCCTCAGCACTCGTGCGGTCATAGACCGTCAGGTCGCCCATCTTCTCGAGTTCACTCCACGACAAGTCGCCGGGATTGGCTCCATATCCGTCTAATACTACTATTTTCATAACCTTATAACCTCATAACCTTATAACCTTATAAACTCATAACCTTATAACCTCATAACCTCATAACCTTAGTTAGTGAGCAAGTAAGCCCCTCCCTTGGGGAGGGGTTGGGGTGGGTTCGTCAATATCATCTTTGTGCAAAGTTACGAAATGTTATCAATATCCACAACAACCCTGCCCGTTATTTTCCCGCCTTTTGTTATTCTTAACTTTTCAAGTGCGTCACATCACCCATTTCGCCGCAAGCAGCTCATACCACAGACGGTTCAGCGGCGACGGCCTCGTAGGCATCCTTGGCAAACATATATAAACTTATAAACTCATAAACTTATAAACTTATAAACTCATAAACTTATAAACTCATAAACTTATAAACTTAGAGGCTTTCTCCGCACTGGTAGCCTCCCCCTCGGGGGAGGTTGGTGGGGGGTTGATAAAAAAATATCGGAAAAGTGGTGGATATTCGGAAAATAAGTGTACCTTTGCATCCGTATTAAGCAATAGAATCAATTGTATGAAGACAAAAGCAAGTAAGCCCCTCCCTTGGGGAGGGGTTGGGGTGGGTATATCTTTATTCGCCCTGCTGTTTCTCCTGTGTACGATGGGGGCACAGGCACAGCTGAAGCGGCCAGACACGTTCCATGAAAAGTATCAACTGAAGGAGGTCGTAGTAATGAGCCGCCACAACATCCGCTCGCCGCTGACATCGGGCGGAGCAGCCTACATGCGGGTGACGCCCAACCAGTGGTTCCAGTGGTCGTCGCCCAGCAGCCAGCTGTCGCTGCGCGGTGGCATCCTCGAGACGGAGATGGGACAGTTCTTCCGCAAGTGGGTGGTCAGCGAGGGACTGCTGCCCGACAACTACCGTCCAGAGGGCGACGAGGTGCTGTTCTATGCCAACTCGCGCCAGCGCACCTTTGCCACGGCGAAGTATTTCTCGGCCGGCTTCCTGCCCTTCGCCAACGTGGAGATCACGCATAAGTACGACGAGGACAAGATGGACCCCATGTTTACGGCTCAGTTCACCAAGATGAACCCTGCCTACCGCCAGCAGGTGCTCAACGAGTTGCAGGCCATGCACGGCGGACCCTCAAACTGGATGGCCTCCGTACAGCCCACCCTCACGCTGATCGAGGAGATTCTCGACATGGCCCATTCGCCCGCGGCGAAGAACGACACCCTGCACTTCCGCTACGACGATACCACATTCAAGATAGAGAAGGGCGACGAGCTGCGCATGACGGGCGGCTATACGCTCGCCAACAGCGTGGCCGATGCGCTCGTGCTGCAGAACTACGAGTCGGAGAGCATGGCAGCCTTCGGCCACGAGCTGACCACTGAGCAGTGGCGTGCCATCTGCGGCGTGAAGGAAGTGTACGACGGACTCCTCTTTACCTCCCATTCAGCTGCCGTCAACCTGGCCTATCCGCTGGTGAGCCGCATCCGCGAGGAGCTGCAGCGCACCGACCGCAAGTTCATGTTCCTCTGCGGTCACGACTCCAACCTGGCCAGCATCGGTGCTGCCCTGCGCTTGAACTATCCTGAGACGGAGAATGCCCTCGAGCTGCATACGCCCATAGGCTCAAAGCTCGTGTTCGAGAAGTGGAGCGACGGCAACGACGA
The DNA here is from genome assembly GCA_905235325.1 of uncultured Prevotella sp. Taxonomy (GTDB): domain Bacteria; phylum Bacteroidota; class Bacteroidia; order Bacteroidales; family Bacteroidaceae; genus Prevotella. The sequence goes on from CAJOLE010000063.1 coordinate 18,704, forward strand.
CTATGTGGCAGTCAACCTCGTGTACGCAGCCCTCAGTCAGATGCACCGCCGCACGCTGCTGTCTGCCGAAGTGCCGCCCATCGTGCTGCCCGTCACCATCGAGGGGCTGACAGCCAACGGCGACGGCCTTTACCGTCTTGCCGACCTTGATGCCCGCATCGGTGAGGCGATGAGCGAATACGATGCCATCGCCGACGAACCGACCGCCGTCAATGCCGTCCGCCAGCCGGACCGTAAGTCTCAGTCCTCTGCCGTCTATAACCTGCAAGGGCAGCGTCTCGACGCTCCTCGTCACGGTGTGAACATCATCGGTGGTGAGAAAGTCGTGAATCGTTGATGTACTATGTAGTCGGTGCAAAGATAGCACAATTATCTGATTTACGCAAGGAAAAATACATCATCGACATCTTTTACTTCCTAAATACCAACCACGGAATGATCCCCTTCCACTTTTCATGCGGATAATCAGCAGGATCACCGATGTCATGCCTAACACCATCCCTACTGCGATAGAAAACATAATCTGTTCCACCAGTAATGTAGATGGCATCGATGAAGTCGTATTCACGGAGGGCGTCGGCAAAGTCCCAAAGGGTTTCTTTGTGGCGGGTGGCGATGAAGTAGAGTTGGTCGCCGATGCGGCCAATGGCGCGACGCTCCACCTTTCCGTGAAGATAGAAGCGGCTTGGAATAGTGCCGTTACTGACAAAGAACCGCCACGTTCCAGAACATAGTCCTTCACTTTCTCGCTACGGCTGATACCTATCACCATATTGCCATCGGCCATAGACATATAACCGAGACGGGAACGGTCGCTTTGTCTTTCCACTCCCTCTGCAACCAAGGAACCTAAATAATCGCCATCGGCAGTATGGTCGGCGGAACGGCAATAGAGATAGACGGAGGTGTCGGCAGTATCAGGCTCCTCAAATTCTATGGAGGCTTTTAATCCGTGGATGGCATAGAAGTCCATTGCTACACCGAGGATACTGTCGCTGGTCATCACGACCTCGGGGGTTTCTTGCTTCACGTGTTGCTGAAGTTTCTTAATGTTCTGCTCTGGCGTGACCGACACGGGGACACCTATATTATAATAATAGTTCCAGAAATAATAGCCAACCAAAACTGCGACCATTAGGCATCCGACTGCCAACAAAGCCAAGAGCCGCTTCATCCACTTCCGCTTCCAAGAAAGGTCAACAACCCGTGTCACAGAACTGGTGGTCTGTGGCTGCTCATCACGCTCAATGATGATGATGGGCACTTCCGGTTTCTGCTTGTTTATATCATCCATTGTCAGTTCCTTTCTCGTTTTCAAGTAATTCCTTCAGCTGCCTCAGTGCCTCGCGGGAGACATTGACTGGCTTGATGTCACTCTTTATCTGCTGGCCAGAGAATATCAGCATCTGTTCCGTGAGATTGATGACGTGAATATAGCGTTTGTTGACGATGAGGCTCCTACCAACACGGGCAAACATATTGTTCTGTAGTTGCTGGAACACCTCATCGAAGAAGTGCAATTGGAACGTCATCTTGCGGCTCTTGCCATTTGTCAGCACAAGGTCAGAATAGTTACCATCGGCACGGACATAGACAATCTCGTCCGTGGCGACTCGCACCAGTTCGGTGCTGGTAGATATTCTGAGCCATTCCATGCACTAATTGGATTATTGCGCAAATTTACATAATTTCAGTGATAACACTTCATACATAACGATATTTTTAACTAAGTTTACATACACCAGCCTTCACTCACCATACATGGCGAAACAAAAAACAGTAGCCAACACTTTCTCATTTCTTAGTGTTTGAGGCTGCTGTGAGTATCACGATGGATACGCACAGCAGCACGATTTCCACATAAACCATCATCAGAGATACTGATTCACCAGTCGCTTGATCAGCCTTGTCACCTCACCAACGGAAGCTTTCCTGTAGAGTTTCCCCTCCACATTGTCAACAACCTCGAAGTTGGTTGACTTGATCTTCGACGCATCGCTAACGTTGTAGTCGTTGGCATTGCAAGGAGAATACACCTCACACTGCATACCACTCTTCTTGTAGTAGATGGTCAGTGTACGCCCATCGCTGAAGTGGGTCGTTTGCTTCACCACGATGTTGGTGGGAACTTGGTCTGTCACGTTCTTTTTGCTGCTTTTCGCAACAGCGGGCGTTGATGCCATCACGCTCATGAGCGCAACCATCAAGGTAAGAATCAACTGTTTCATATTGGTCTAAAAATGACGTAGTTCATATCTTTCTAATTGTTTTCATAATCGTGCCTTTTGTAATTCATGGTGCAAAAATACAATAGTTGTCCTGATTGGTGAAAGAAAAAGAAGTCCGTTGTATGAATTCCTCGGATTATTGTATCAAACTTATTTCCCTGAAAAGAAGATTCCATCATCCTTACCTCTCCCAAAACGCTTGCCTGTCCCATTAACGAAGTTTAAACTGGCCCTCACTGCTTCTTTATTCCTCCCAGATTTTGCATTCAGCCAAGAACTGAACTTCCTCGATTTTCCCCGTCTTGACTTTTATTTACGCACTTTCTGCGATAATTCTCCAAAATCCGTCTTTAGTTACAGATTTTTTCCGTAACTTTGCAGGCACAACTTAAATCTATAAAGCTAACCCTATGAGAAAAAAGACAGGGATGATGGCACTTGCGCTGCTACTGACCGTAACAGCCAATGCCAATAGAGCAGAGGGCGATTCTCTTGCAACGACTGTTGTAGGTTATTCCAAGAGCAGCCCGGGACTGGTGTCGGGAGCTATCGACCAGGTGACAGAGAAACGGATGAACAAAGGTCTCGTCAAATCGTCGCTCGACGCACTGAGCGGACAGGCGGCAGGCGTGCAGGTGACTGCGGGCGGCAATCAGGAGGCTATGGTCTCTGCGGTACGCGTACGCGGCACCACCTCGCTGATAGGCGAGAACGACCCGCTGGTGATTATCGACGGCATCACCGCCGACCTCACCTCCCTCTCCTCAATCTATCCTGCCGACATTGAGAGTTTCACCATTCTCAAGGATGCCTCTGAGACGGCACAGTATGGCAGCCGTGGCGCCGCCGGCGTCATTCAGGTGGTCACGAAGAAAGGAAAGACCCAGCAGCTGCATATCTCATACGATGGCAGCATAGGCTTCGAGCGCGTGTTCAAGCGCCAGGAGATGATGAGCGCCGACGAGTTCCGCCTGACGGCCCGCAGTCTCGGCATCAATTACATCGACATGGGCTATGACACCGATTTCGGCAAAGCCATCGAGCGCACTGGCTTTGTGCAGAACCATCATGTCGCATTGGGCGGTGGCAACGAGTCGGCCAACTATCGTGTGTCCATGGGTATGATGGACCACAGGTCGGTCGTCAAGACGCAAGACAGCCGCAACTACATTGTCAAGCTCGACATCTCGCAAAGGGCCTTCGACGACCTGCTGACCGTCGAACTGGGCGTTATCGGTTCATTGCAGACCTACTCTCATCTGCCCTTCCCTCAAAAGCTGATGTACTCGGCAGCCACATTCAATCCCACATTCCCCGACACGAAGAATGCCGACGGAACTTACGGACAGGTGACAGAGGCTGTATGGATCAACAACCCTCTCTCGCTACTCGACATGAAGCAAGACGAGGACAACGGCCACTTTAACTTCCACATAAAGGGCAAGGTGCTCCTAAACAAGAACCTGACGCTGCAGGCCTTCGGCTCCTATTCCTATAACGACATAGGAAACGCACACTTCTATCCCACAAGCGTATGGAACAGAGGCGAGGCCTACCACCGCGACGAGAAGAGAGTGCACGCGCTGGGCAACATCTCGCTGACCTACACCTACGACACCAAGACAACCTCGCTCAACCTGATGGCCCTCGCAGAGGCCGACGAGCAGAAATCCTCTGGATTCTACACCACTGCGACAGGATTCACCACCAACACCTTCGGCTACGACAAGATGTCGGCGGGAGCTGTACGACCCTGGGACGGCACAGACTCCTACTACACCGACGCGCACATGGAGTCCTTCCTCCTGCGCGGGCAATACACCCTGGCAGGCAAATACTCCCTCACCGCCAATGCCAGGGCCGACGCATCGTCAAAGTTCGGAAAGAACAACCGATGGGGCTTCTTCCCCTCGGCCAGCGGCGCATGGGTCATCAGCAAGGAACGATGGATGCAGAACCTGAAATTCATCAGCAACGCCAAGCTGCGCGTCGGCTTCGGCCTGTCGGGAAATCAGGCTGGCATCGGCTCCTACAACTCCATGGAGCTTCTCCAGCCCAACGGCGTCGTGCCCGTAGGCGGCATACCTACCGTCACCTTTGGCGTGGTGCGCAATGCCAATCCCGACCTGAAGTGGGAAATCAAGCAAACCTTCAACCTCGGACTCGACCTTTCACTCTGGGACAACCGCATCGCCGTCACCATCGACCACTATCATTCCAAGACCACCGATATGCTCTACCTCTACGAAGTGCCCGTGCCGCCATTTACCTACAACAAGCTGCTGGCCAACCTCGGCTCCATGAGGAACACGGGACTGGAAATAGGCTTCGGCATCACCCCACTGCACACTAAAGACATGGACTTCACCGTCAACATGAACTGGACGTTTGAGAGCAACAAGCTCATCTCGCTCAACGGCAACTACAACGGCATTTATCTGACGGCACCTGACATGGCTGACATCTCGAGCCTCTGGGGCGCCGGGTTCCACGGCTCAAGCACCGTCGTCAAGCAGATCGTCGGCGAGCAGCTCGGTATGTTCTACATGCCCCATTGCAACGGCCTCAAGGAAGATGCCGACGGCTCGCTCTACTACGACGTCACCGACGAGAGCTACATCTGCGGACAAGCCACACCGAAAGCCATCCTGGGATCGAACATCGCCTTCCGCTACAAGGACTGGTTCGTCACGCTACAGATGAACGGTGCCTTCGGCCATAAAATCTACAACGGAACGGCCCTCACCTATAACAACCTGCTCTCGCTGCCCAACTACAACGTCATGAAGGATGCCGACAAACTGAACATCCAAGACCAGACCATCAGCGACTACTGGCTGGAGCGCGGCGACTATGTGAACATCGACTATGTCACCATCGGCTGGAACATCCCCATTCGCTCCAAGTTCTTGAATGACCTGCGGCTCTCAGCCTCGGTCAACAATCTCGCTACCTTTACCGGCTACAGCGGACTGACCCCGATGATCAACTCCAGCATCATCAACGGCACCCTCGGCATCGACGACAAAAACGTCATGCCCGTCTACCGCTCCTATACGATGGGAGTAAGCATGAAGTTCTGATGAAAAAAAAGAAAAAAGAAAACGGCATGAAACCATTTATCCTCGCTTTATCCATCTGCCTCCTAGCATCCTGCTCGCTCGAGGAAAACCCGCGCGACCAAATCACGGCAGAAGAGGCTTACCCTAACGCCAATGCCCTCTATCTGAACACCGTTGCCACCCTCTACAGCTATATCGGCGGCTCGGCCGACGGACAAGGGCTCCAAGGCACCTGCCGAGGCGTTTACGACCTGCAGACGCTCGGCTCCGACGAGGCCATGCTCCCCACCAGAGGCGGCGACTGGTACGACGGCGGCATCTGGCAGCAGATGTACCGCCACGACTGGACGGCAGGCCATGAACTGGCTCAGAACTCATGGCTCTACCTCTACAAAGTCATCACCCTCTGCAACCGCTCCTTAGAGCAGCTGGACACCCATGCCGACCTGCTCACCGAACAGACGCTCACCAACTACAAATCGGAAGTGCGCGCCATCCGCGCCATCTATTACTGGTATCTGCTCGACCTCTTCGGACGTGTGCCCATCATCACCTCTACGGTCGTAGCCGCCGACGAGGTGCAACAGTCTGAACGCAGCCAGGTCTTCGAATTTGTCGTCAGCGAACTCTGGGCGTGCTGCCCTGCGCTCGCTAAGGAAAACAGCGTAAAGCAGAGCGGCGACTACTACGGCAGAGTCACACTACCCGTAGCCTACTTCGTGCTGGCCAAGCTCATGCTCAATGCCGAAGTGTATGCCGACGACGACTGGACCGACGGCCAACGGCTGGACGGCTCAAAGATCATGTTTGAGATCTACGGGAAAAGGATGAACGCCTGGGAGGCCGCCATCCACTACTGCGACTCCATAGAGGACATGGGCTACCGGCTCGAGAAGAACTATCAGGACAACTTCGTCGTCCACAACGAGAACTCGTGCGAGAACATCTGGGTCATCGCCATGGACAAAGACCTCTACTACAACGAGCAGCAAAACATCTTCCGCTCGTGGCACTACCGACACGCCGCAGCCTACGGCATTTCAGGCGAGAACGGACTCTGCGCCACAAGGCGCACGCTCGAAATCTTCGGCTACGGCACCGACCGCCAGGACAGCCGCTTCGACCTCAACTACTGGGCCGGCACCGTCTACGACAGGAATGGCAACATCGTCTATGACCGCATAGGCAATCCACTCGTCTACTGGCCATTCGAGGTGGAGTTCGAACTGAGCGGCTCGCCATACGTCGAGACGGCAGGCGCACGGATGAAGAAATACGACATTGACAGGAATGCCACCAAGGACGGCAAGCTCATGGACAACGACATCGTGCTCTTCCGCTTTGCCGACGTGCTGCTGATGCGCGCCGAGGCCAAGCTGCGTAACGGGCAGGACGGGCAGGGCGACTTCGACCTCGTCAGAGAGCGCGCCGGAATGCCCAGCAGGCCGATAAGCCTGCAGAACCTCGCCGACGAGCGGCTGCTCGAACTGTGCTGGGAGGGCTGGCGGCGGCAGGACCAGATACGCTTCGGACAATACAAAAGCCTGATTACCGACAACGAATGGGCTGAGAAGGTTGACGAGAGCGACGGCCATACGACCGTCTACCCCATTCCCGATGCCATCCTCGTCGGAAACCGCAAATTAACTCAGAACAAGGGATATTAACTTATGAGACGACTGACACATATCGCCATCACGGCGGCAATGCTCCTGACGACAGCCCCGACAGTCAGTGCCGACGACGGTGTCTACCGCAACCCCGTCATCGACCAGTCGCTGCCTGACCCCACCATCGTGCGGACCCAGAGCGGCGACTTCTATCTCTACGCCACGGAGAACACGCGCAACGTGCCCATCTACCACTCACGGAACCTCGTGGACTGGACGTTCGTGGGTACGGCGTTCACCGACACCACCCGCCCGCAATGGAACAGCGAGGCACGCATCTGGGCACCCGACATCAACTTCGTGGAAGGCCGATACGTGCTCTACTACGCCAAGTCAACCTGGGGCGGCGAGTGGGAGTGCGGCATCGGCGTGGCTACGGCCGACAGGCCCGAGGGGCCGTTCACCGACCACGGCCCGCTCTTCATCAGCCGCGAGCTTGGCACGCAGAACGCCATCGACCCCGACTACGTGGAGGACGACGGTCACAAGTACCTCTTCTGGGGCTCCTTTCACGGCATCTGGTACATCGAGCTGTCGGCCGACGGCCTGCGGCTGAAGGACGGGGCCAAGCCTGCACTGGTGGCAGGCACGTTCATGGAGGCCACTTACATCCACCGGCACGGCGCCTACTACTACATCTTCGGCTCGGCAGGCACATGCTGCGACGGCGAACGGAGCACCTATCACGTCACGGTGGGGCGCTCGGAGCGGCTGCTCGGCCCCTACGTCGACCGGCAGGGACGACCCCTCATGGAGAACCACTACGAGACGGTGCTCCGCCGCAGTGACCGTTGCATTGGTCCGGGGCACAACGCGGAAATCTTCACCGACGACGACGGCACTGACTGGATAGCCTACCACGGCTTCAAGACCGACACCCCCGAAGACGGCCGCGTGGTGTGGCTCGACCGGATTGTGTGGATCGACGGCTGGCCGCACATCGCCGACGGAAAGCCCTCCGACATCAGCAAGCGGCCGCGCTTTGCTTTATAAATGGGCCTATCCCCCCTATCATTTCAGATAACACCCTGAACAATAGCAGATTAGGGGTAGTGCGATGGGTGGAAATGGCACTACCCTGACCCTATCATACCCCTATATCAGTATAAGTCATTGGGTTCTGCGAGATTTCGTGTGGGTGATACCGCCAGTGTAGGGGCAGGCCCCCGTGCCAGCCCGATGGCCCGTAAGGGCCAATGTTTGCGGTTGGGCGTGCGGGCTGGCACAGGGCCTGCCCCTACATCCGCTGTATGCCTCACCCACACAAATTCTTGTAGAACCAGTCATTGTACCTGAAAGGCGGCGCTTTTTGCAGAAAAGGCGGCGCTTTTTGCGGAAAAGGCGGCGCTTTTTACCTGTGCACTGGGGCGCGAGGTAACGAAGATGGCGGCGGGTTGGTGTATGCGCAAAGGGCTGCGGCAGTGCGGATGATAGGGGGATGATAGGGTCTGGGTAGTGCCATTTCCACCCATCGCACTACCCCTAATCTGCTATTGTCCAGGGTGTTATCTGAAATGATAGGGGGGATACCCCCTCCAACCTCCCCCCGAGGGGGAGGCTTTCTCCGCACTGGTAGCCTCCCCCTCGGGGGGAGGTTGGAGGGGGTTATTCCGCGCAGGGCTGCCTACTGCGAGAGGAACAGCAGCAGGCGGTTGGTGATGTTGACGGCACTGACGCCGGAGTCGAAGTCGAGGTTGATGAGGTTGATGTCGGGGTAGCGGCGGCGGATGGCATTCTCAACGCCCCGCGCCACGACATGATTGGCAATGCAGCCGAAGGGCTGCAGCGAAATCACGTTGTTGATGCCGTGCTCGGCGAAGGCACTGATTTCGGCAGGCAGGAGCCAGCCCTCGCCAAACTGTGCGGCGGGCGAGACGATGCCGTCGGCACGGGTGGCGTCAAGGCGGATGTCGTCGAAGGGAATGAAATGGCGGAAGGCCGCCGCCGCCTCGTTGAAGCGCCTGACTTCGCGGTGAACCATCGCATAGAGCAGCCTGACGAGCGACAGCGGGAAGCGGCTCTCGGTGAGCCCCATCTGCCGGTTGCGCACCACGTTGACAAACTCCTGCAGGAAGAAGGGCGTGAAGAGCGGCGGCACGATCTCGACGCCCTGCCTCATGAGCTGCTCCTGAATCTGCTGATGGGCGAAGTGGTTGAACTTCAGGAATATCTCGCCGACGATGCCGACCTTGGTCGTTTGGTCGGCCTGCTGACCGGTTGTCCGGCATATCATGTTGAACTCCCCAGCGGCCTCCTCCACACGACTGAGCAGCCGTCGGGCGAGGCGACGGCCGCCCGACTGGCGTATGTCGTCAGCCCCGAGCTGGAGGAATCGGTCGCGCAGGGCGGCGGCCAGTCCCGCCACCTCCTCGCGGGCGGCGGCGGCGTAGTACATCTTGGCAATGGTGTCGGTGTAGAGCAGCGTCAGCAGCAGCGGAGGCCCAATCTTGCGCCACGACACGCGGAAGCCGTCCTGCTCGTTGGCATCAGCCGACGCTGCGGTGGTCACGCCGAGGGTCACTACCGGCACGTCGGCAAAGCCCGCCTGCACCATTGCCCGCTTGATGAGTCCGGCATAGTTGGTGGCGCGGCACTGCCCGCCGGTCTGCGTCATCGCCACGGCCACGTCGTCGCTCGCGTAGCGGCCTGACTGCAAGGCGCGGATAATGTCGCCCACGACGAGCGTAGCCGGGTAGCACACCTCGTTGTTGGCGTAGCGCAGCCCCGCCGCAGCCGACTCGGCATCGCTGGGCGGCAGCACCTCTATGCGGTAGCCCGCCAGATCGCCAAGGGCAGGCAGCAGCGGCGTGATAAACTCCGAGATGTGGGGCACGAGGATGGTGCGGCGCTCGTCGTCGCGACGGAACACCTTCGTGGTCAGGAAATGTTCCGGTGTGGACTTCCCCCCTTCGGGGGGACTGAGGGAGGTGAGGCTCTCGATGAGCGAGCGGACGCGCAGCTTCAGCGAGCCGACGTTGCTCACGTCGTCAATCTTCAGCAGCGTGTAGACCTTGCCGTAGCGCGCCAGCAGCGAGCGCACCTCGTCCTGGATGAAGGCGTCGGGGCCGCAGCCGAAGGAGGTCATCTGCACAAACTGCACGTCGCTCCCCTGCCCTGCTGCCCACTGGGCTGCCTTGATGATGCGGTTCACGTAGGCCCACTGGCGCACGGTGTTGGTCTCGCCGTCGGCCAGTTCAGGAGTCTCGCGCACGATGTCCTCGCTGATGACGTTCACGCCCATGGCGGCTATCGTCTCGCTCAGGCGGTGCTGGATGAGGGGGTCGGTGTGGTAGGGCCGTCCGGCCAGGAGTATGGTCATGCGTCCCTGACGGCGGCTGTCGTCGAGGATGTCCAGTGCGCACTGCTTCACCGCCCGTTCGTAGTCCTTCTGCGCTGCCCACGCAGTCGTAAAGGCACGGCGCGCCGTCCGCTTGTCGACACCCAGCCCGTGCAGATAGTCTGTCACCTGACGGCGGAGCAGTCGCGTGCTGGCAAAGTTCACCACGGGCGAGTCAACCGGCACCTCGGCCGGCATGGCGCTGCGGATGACGTCGGAGTAGCCGGCCACGATGGGGCAGTTGTAGCTGCTCACCGCCGTCGTCGACTCCTGCTGCTCATACACCGCGTAGGGCATCAGTATGCGCTCAACGCCCTGCTGCCGCAGTGCTGCCACGTGGCTGTGGACCAGCTTGGCGGGGAAGCAGATGTTGTCGCTCATCACCGTACACAGTTCTGCCTCGTAGCGTGGCATGGTGCTCTCAGGCGAGAGCACCGTCTGGAAGCCGCAGGCCGTGAGCAGGCTGTGCCAGAAGGGGTAGTTCTCGTATATATTTAGCATACGTGGCAGGCCGATGCGCCGTCCGCCTGCCGCCACTTCACGGTCGAAGAGCAGGCGGTATTTCTCAGTATAGATGTTCAGCCCCTTCGCCTTCCGGCTGCCGCTGTTGGTGAACACGCGCTCGCACTTGTTGCCGCTGACGTAGATGTTCTTCGACGACCCGAGCGGCGAAGCCGGGCTGCCGCAGGAGAACTCGTAGCGGGTGATGTGGCATCGGTTCTCGCAGCCGTGGCACTCCACGTTCGAGGTCTTAACGGGAACGGGAACGGAGCCGTTTGGCTTTTCGTTTTGGTTTTCGTTTGCGTTTGCGTTTTGGTTAAAACAAGCATGTTCGGCGGCGTAGAGCGCGCAGCCGTAGGCTCCCATCATCTCAGGCATGTTGCTGCGAGCCACGGTGCAGCCCGTCAGCAGCTCCAGGGCCCGCACCACGGCATCGTTGCGCATGGTGCCGCCCTGCACCACGATGCGCTGCCCCAGCTCGCTCACGTCCTTGAGCTTCAGCACCTTAAACAGGCAGTTGTTCACCACCGAGTAGCTCAGTCCGGCGGCGATGTCGCTCACGTCGGCTCCCTCGCGCAGCACCTGCTTGATCTTGCTGTTCATGAACACCGTGCAGCGCGTGCCGAGGTCGCAGGGACGGCGGGCGGTGCAGGCCTGGCGGGCGAAGTCGCCGATGTCGCGGTTCAGGCTCTGCGCAAAGGTCTGCAGGAACGTGCCGCAGCCCGACGAGCACGCCTCGTTCAGCTCCATGCGCGTCACCACACCCTGCTCCACGAAGATGGCCTTCATATCCTGTCCGCCGATGTCGAGGATGAACGACACGTCGGGCATCAGCCGGCGGGCGGCGCGGTAGTGGGCCATCGTCTCGATGATACCGCTGTCTAAGCTGAAGGCCGCCTTGATGAGATCCTCGCCGTAGCCCGTGGAACAGGAGCCGACAAAGGCCAGCTCAGTGCCGCTGCGCGCGGCCTCCTCTTGCATCTTCGCCAGTCCGTCGGCCACCGCCTTGATGGGGTTGCCGAGACTGGGGGCGTAGTAGCTGAACAGGATGTCGCCATTCCGCCGCGCTGCTATGATCTTCGTCGTGGTCGAGCCGGAGTCGATGCCGACGACCACCTCTTCGCGGCCTCGCCGCATCGGCTTCACCTCGATATTGTTTGTTGCCTTTTCACGTCGCCACGCCTCGTAGTCGTCACTGCTCGCAAACAGCGGCGGCAGACTGGTCTCGAGCGTCACCTCCACGGGCTGCCCTAAACGCTTCCACAACGTGTCGAAGCTGACGGGCGACTCCTTCACCGTCAGCGCGGTTCCTATCGCCGGCACGAGGTTGCTCTCACGGGTCACGATGAAATGGTTCTCGTCGGTCTTCATGTAGTCGGCAAAAGCCTTCCTGAGCGCCGGCAGGAACGTCAGCGGACCGCCGCAGAGCAGGATGGGCGGCTCCACGCGCTGGCCATGCGCCAGCGTGGTGATGGTCTGCACGGCTATGGAGTGGAAGATGGAGGCGCAGACGTCGGACGTCGGCACGTGGCGGCTGACGAGGTTCTGCACGTCGGTCTTGGCAAAAACGCCGCAGCGGGCGGCCATCGGGTGCAGCTGCGTACTACGCAGGGCCAGCCCGTTCATCTCGTCGTGGGTCAGTCCGAGCAGGGCCACCATCTGGTCGATGAAAGCCCCCGTGCCGCCGGCACAGTTGCCGTTCATGCGCAGGTCGGTGCGGCTGCCGCTGAAGAGCACCACCTTCGAGTCCTCGCCGCCGATGTCTATCAGTGCCTGGGCCTCAGGGTGCATACGCCGGGCGTAGGCTGATGCCGCCACTACCTCCTGCACAAACTCTGCGCCGAGCAGCTCCGCCGTCTGCATACCCACCGAGCCGGTGATGCCCACCGTCACGTCAGCCCCGCCCACTGTCTCCTGCACCTCGGCGAGATAACGCTGCAGCAAGCCCTTCACCTGCGCGTTGTGCCGCTCATAGCGCGACCACACCACGCAATTCCGCTCGTCAATCACCACCATCTTGGCAGTCGTCGAACCCACGTCAAGGCCAATCCTGTATTTCATTGCCAAACTTGCTTCTCTCTGCTATATAGCTAAAAGTTTCTTCTCTGGTTCGCAGCAGGAGGCGACGTGTCCTCACGTCACCATCAGCACGACTGACGTCACGTGAGACACGTGACTTCCTGCTTTCGCGCTGCAAAATTACCAATTATCATTGAATAACGCAATTTATTTCCCCAAAAAAACGACAACGAAAACGAAAAACGGGAGCGTTATCTTTTTCGTTTTCGTTATCGTTCTTGTTCCCGTCGGTACTCATTCGGCGTTATGCCCGACAGGCGCTTGAAGTAGCGCGAGAAGTGGGAAGGCTCGGCAAACGACATTCGCTCGCTGATTTCGCTGAGCGGAGACGTGCTGTGACGCAGCATCACCTTGATGCGCTGAAGCGCTGCCTCGTCTATCCATTCGCGGGCTGTGCGGTGGCTCACCTCCGCAATGATGCTGCCCAGATATTGCTTGCTCAGGCAGAGACGGTCAGCATAGAAGTCGAGCGTGCGCTGGCGGTCGCAATGCTCAGCCACGAGACCGAGGAAGCGGTTGAACACCGCCACGTTCCGAGGCTGATGGCTCCGCCCGGCATGTTCGTCACGCTGCGAGAGGTCGGCAATCAGACTGAGGATGGCCGTCAGCAGATGGTCGCGGGTAGCGGTGAAGTCGGTGTGGACCGTCTGCCACAGCCCGTCGAGCATAGTCAGCAGGAGTCCTGTCAACGGCTCCTCGGGGGTTAGCGACTGGTCGTTCATGCGGTGGGCGAACAGCAGGGGCACCTTGTCGCCGAACAGTCTCTGCAGCAGCTCGTCGCTCACATGGACAACCTGCATGTCGAAGTCAGCCGAGCGCTGACCCTGCTGCATGATGCTCTCTGGCGAGGCCACCAGAACGGCTCCCCTCGTCAGGCGGTGCTGACGCAGGTTGACCGTCACGACCTGCTCGCCGCTCACGACAATGCCGATGTGCAACTGGTCAAGTCGGAACGGCTCGCCGCTACCGAACACCTGCGACGACCGCTCGCCCAACCGTCGGATAAAGAGCAGCCCGTCGCCAGCCCGCCGCTCGCCGTCCTGCCCCTCATACAAGTCCTGCATGAAGCGGCTCGTCACCCGTTGGATTTCCTTCTCTGCCATCATAACGCTGTATTTGATGGCACAAAGGTAATGAAATTATGTCAATCAAAGAACAAATCGCCGAAAAATCCGCTACAGATGCAGCTTATTTTCGCTGCACTCGTAAAACTGGTTGAATTATCCGTAAAAAATATAAGCAGAATGTGGCAATTTATTCGTAACTTTGCAGCCGCAATGCAAAGGTAACAAAACGATTAAAAAGAACAACGCTATGCAAGGAAATTTCATTTACCAGAATCCCACGAAGCTCATCTTCGGTGAGGATGCCATCCATTCACTGAGTGACGAATTGACCCACTACGGCCCGAAGGTGCTGCTGACCTACGGCGGCGGCAGCATCAAGCGCAACGGCATCTATGACGACGTGATGGCTGCGCTGAGAGAGAGCGGTAAGCAGGTGGTGGAACTCCCCGGCGTGATGCCCAACCCGACGGTGGAAAAGCTATACGAGGGCGCACGGATAGCACGCGAGAACGACGTTGACCTGATTCTCGCCGTCGGCGGCGGCTCCACCATCGACTATGCCAAGGGCGTGAGCGTATCGGCGTGGTGCGACGAGGATGCGTGGACGAAGTTCTACGTGCAGCAGCAGGAGCCCGATGCTGCCCAGCGCATCATCCCCATAGGAAGCGTGCTGACGATGGTGGGCACCGGCTCGGAGATGAACGGCGGCTCAGTCATCACCAACCACGAACAGAAGCTGAAGATCGGCAAGGTGTTCGGCCCCGCTGTGTTCCCCAAGTTCTCCATCCTCAACCCGAAGTACACCTTCACCGTGCCGCAGCGCCAGATGGTGGCGGGCTTCTTCGACATCATGAGCCATATCATGGAGCAGTATTTCTCAGGCACCGACGACAACACCAGCGACTACATGGCCGAGGCCCTC
>CAJOLE010000064.1 GCA_905235325.1 uncultured Prevotella sp.
CTCGCGCGACGGGTAATAGTCGTCATACCAGACATCGTAGCCCCAGCGATAGTTGTTCCAGTTGGGCGACGATACGTGGTAGAGGTTGAATTCTACGTCACTGCCATTATCGGTAATGTAGCCCGTGAAGCGGTCGTCGTTCAGCCGGTAGTCGTAGATTTCCAGTTCCGTTCCTTCCTCAACGAAGTAAACCCTGATTCTGCCGTAGTTCACCGACCAGCGTATGTGGTTGGCCACATAGTCCCACGGTGCCTTGGAGTAGTAGTCCACCCAGTAGCCGTCGCCGCTTGAGTAGCGGTAGGGGTCGCGCAGGAATGTGATTTCCGTTGCCGTGGCATAGTATGTGTTACCATGGTAGTTGGTGTTCACATACATATTTCCCTTCCATGTGCCCTCTAAGGTGTAGGCAATGTCATCGTCGTCGTCCCAGTCGCAGGAGGTGAAGGTCATGCAGGCCGTCATGGTCAGCATCAAGGTCCAGAGTACGTATATCTTCTTCATAGCCGTAATGTTTTTAAAGTGTGAATAACTAAGTTTCTGGTGCAAAGGTACAAATTTTCTTTGATACAGCAAGGGGGAAAAACATAAAACCGCATAGGGAAATCCCTACGCGGCTTTTACTCTTCTACGTTTTACGTTTTGCTTTTTCGCCTTTTCATCGTTTCACCTTCTTGCCTTTACTTACGCAGGCCGAGGGTCTTGATGATAGCGCGGTAGCGGTTGATGTCGTTCACATAGAGATACTTCAGCAGCTTGCGGCGACGGCCTACCATCATGGTCAGCGAGCGGGCGGTGACGAAGTCCTTGTGATTCTTCTTTAGATGCTCCGTCAGGTGCTTGATGCGATAGGTGAACAGGGCAATCTGAGCTTCGGGTGACCCCGTGTCTGTTGCCGACTTGCCATACTGGCTGAAAATCTCTACTTTCTTTTCTTTGTCTAAGTACATTGTTGTTGATGAATTGAATTTGTTAATACTAAACATCCTTCAGAGACCCTTGCCGCCTTCATCACCGACGGGGGCTTCGTCAAATGCGGCTGCAAAGGTACGACTTTTTCCTGAAACGGCCAAGCTTTTCGACCTTCTTTTTCTCGTTTTGGTTAATAATACTTAACGGATTGGTTTTTCCTTGTCTGTCTTTTCATATTGTTTGTTTTATTTGTTAACTTTGCAGTTAGATAATATGTCTAACTATAAAAAAGTACAGCTATGAAGAAAATGATTGTTATGGCAGTAGTCGCCTTAATGGCTACGATGAGTGCAAATGCACAGCAGATGTTCCTCAAGCCAATGGTCGGTGGAACGCTGACAACATTTACAGGTGATGTTGAAAACAACAAGATGAAGGTCGGCCTCGTAGCCGGTGCTGAGTTCGGGTATAATTTCGATGAGAGCATGGGTGTTACGATTGGTGCGTTGTATTCTATGCAAGGCAGTGGTATAAAGCATATTGACGACAAGTTCAAATTGGATTATCTGAACATCCCCATTCTGTTCAACTACAACATTATTCCCGGATTGGCAGTGAAGGCTGGTGTCCAGCCTGGTTTCCGGATGAGCGCAAAACTTGGTGACGACGACGTCAAAGACCTTTTCAAGACGTTTGATTTCTCTATACCATTGGGGCTGTCTTATGAAATCAGTGACTTCGTGATTGATGCCCGTTACAACCTTGGTGTTTCCAATATTCTCGATGAAAGTGATGGTTGGGAACCTGATGGCAAAGCCCACAACAGCGTCATCATGCTGACCGTCGGCTACAAGATTCCGTTCTAAGCCGCGGTGTTACACCCCAGTAGAGGCTCCTTCTGTCTACCGACTACGTATTTCGCGAATACAACGAATGGCGTAAGATAAATACGTGTTATTCGCGAAATTCGTAGTTGATAAAATGTTTAGTTGTCAAAATCGGCTTCTTTGGCGTATAGCGTCATATACATACGAAGTCATATACATACGAAGTGTGTCATAAGGAAACCCGGGCAGCTTTCTCTTTCTCGTTTAGCTGGCCGGTCATGGCACGTGGGAGAGAAGCCCGAATCTCTTTCGAAAACTCAGGTGTTATCCGTTCTCTTGGCGAATTGACTCCTCACATAACTCTGCTTCCTGATTTGTTATTATGATTTGGCTGTAAAGTTACGAATTTTTCCCGATTTCGCAATGCTTTACTAAAATAAATTTGGTATTTCGCTCACTTATTTGTACCTTTGCACCCCGAAAAGTAAAAAGGTAACGAAACGACTTATGCAGGACATCAGGAACATCGCAATTATTGCACACGTAGACCACGGCAAGACGACGCTCGTGGACAAGATGATGCTGGCCGGAAACCTCTTCCGCGAGGGGCAGAACCTCAGCAGCCAAGTACTCGACGCTAACGACCTTGAGCGTGAGCGAGGCATCACCATTCTGTCGAAGAACGTCTCAATCAACTGGAAGGGCGTGAAGATCAACATCATCGACACCCCGGGACACTCCGACTTCGGTGGTGAGGTGGAGCGCGTGCTCAACATGGCCGACGGTTGTCTGCTGCTCGTCGACGCCTTCGAGGGTCCTATGCCGCAGACGCGCTTCGTGCTGCAGAAGGCCCTCGAGATCGGACTGAAGCCCATCGTCGTGGTGAACAAGGTCGACAAGCCCAACTGCCGCCCCGAGGAGGTCTACGAGATGGTCTTTGACTTGATGTTCTCACTGAATGCCACCGAGGACCAGCTCGACTTCCCCGTCGTCTACGGTTCGGCCAAGAACGGCTGGATGGGCGAGGACTACAACAAGCCCACCACAGACATTACCTATTTATTAGATAAGATTATCGAGGTGATTCCCGCCCCGAAGCAGATAGAGGGCACGCCCCAGATGCTCATCACCTCGCTCGACTACTCTAGCTACACGGGGCGCATCGCCGTGGGCCGCGTCCACCGTGGCACGCTGTGCGACGGTCAGCAGGTGACCATCGCCCACCGCGACGGTACGCTGGAGAAGACGAAGATCAAGGAGCTGCATACGTTCGACGGCATGGGCCACCAGCGCACCGACCAGGTGGACTGCGGTGACATCTGCGCCGTTATCGGTCTGGAGCGGTTCGAGATCGGCGACACCATCTGCGACCTTGAGCAGCCCGAGCCGCTGCCGCCCATTGCCATCGACGAGCCGACGATGTCGATGCTCTTCACCATCAACGACTCGCCCTTCTTCGGCCGCGAGGGTAAGTTTGTCACCTCGCGCCACATCAGCGACCGTCTGGCACGCGAGCTCGAGAAGAACCTGGCCCTGCGCGTCGAGCAGTTCGAGGACTCCACCGACAAGTGGGTCGTCTCCGGCCGTGGCGTGCTCCATCTCTCGGTGCTCATCGAGACCATGCGCCGCGAGGGTTACGAGCTGCAGGTGGGCCAGCCGCAGGTCATCTACAAGGAGATTGACGGCAGGAAGTGCGAGCCCATCGAGGAGCTGACCATCAACGTGCCCGAGGAGTTCGCCTCGAAGATGATCGACATGGTGACGCGCCGCAAGGGCGAGATGACGTCGATGGAGAGCCAGGGCGAGCGCACCAACATCGAGTTCGACATACCCTCGCGCGGCATCATCGGCCTGCGCACCAACGTGCTGACGGCCAGTCAGGGCGAGGCCATCATGGCCCACCGCTTCAAGGAGTACCAGCCCTACAAGGGCGAGATTGAGCGCCGCGTCAACGGTTCGATGATCGCCCTCGAGACGGGCACCGCCTACGCCTACGCCATCGACAAGCTGCAGGACCGCGGCCGCTTCTTCATCGACCCCGGCGAGGAGGTCTACTTGGGCCAGGTCGTCGGCGAGCACGTCCACGACAACGACCTCGTCATCAACGTCTGCAAGGCCAAGCAGCTGACCAACGTCCGTGCCTCGGGTACCGACGACAAGGCGCGCATCATCCCCAAGACCGTCATGTCGCTCGAGGAGTGCCTGGAGTACATCAAGGAGGACGAGCTGGTGGAGGTGACGCCGCAGTCCATGCGTATGCGCAAGATCATCCTCGACCACGACCAGCGCAAGAAGGCGGGTATCAGGGTAAAGTAAAGACAAAAATATCCTGCACTTCCTGCACTTAGTGCTTAGTTGCTTGATTGACAACTAATTACGGACCCTATCTCCTTTTGGAACCTACACTTAACCTGCACTTGAACCTGCACCTAAGTTTGACGCCTCGACTCATGTCGTTTGGCGGCTCCAAAAGCTTGTTTCCACGCGGTGGAACAAACATTCCACGCTGTGGAATAATTATAAACCGCCGCCTTTTGCCCGTAAACCGCCGCTTTTTTGTCGTAAACCGCCGCCTTTTTGTCGAAACCCGCCGCTTCTCATCAAGTGCTGGTTCAGGTGCCGGTTCAGGTGCCGGTTCAGGTGCAGGTTTAGGTAGCCCTAACCTGCTGATAATGAGGCCCAGTGCAGGAAGTGCAGGTTCTTTCCTGCTTATACCATATACATGACGGCTTTTGCTGACCAATGCCGCTGCCATTCGAAGCAGTTTTCCTTAAACATTGTTAATACGTAGCAGTCTTTTCGCCTTTTTCTTGTCTTTATTGGTGAAAGACAGACAAGAAAATGCTATATTTGCAGGGTTCTAACAGAATGACAAGGTTTGTGCTCACCGTCGCTGTGTGGCTGATGGCCATCGTCGCCTTTGCCCAGGCAGAGGCCGACGGTCAGCTCTACGCCGTGCTCATCAGTGGCGGTCGCAACCGCCTGACCAATCACGAGCGCTACTGGAACGACTGCGCCCTGCTCTACCGCACGCTCCGAGGGTGCTGTCATGTTCCTCGTGGCAACATTAGCGTACTCATAAGTGATGGCAACAATCCTGCTGACGATATGATCAGAGCCGTCGCCTCGTCGCCTGTCGATTTGGACGGCGACGGCGAGCCGGATGTCAATGGGGCGGCAACCCTTCAGATGGCCATCAAGACGTTCCGTGATATAGCGCAGCACGCAGAGCGCCATGACAAACTGCTTGTGTTCTTGGTCGGTCATGGCAACCTGGATGACGTTACTGGCGAGGCGAGTCTTTCGCTTTGGGGTAACGACCAGCTGAATGCCCAAATGCTATCCCTGCTTCTTGATATGGTCAAGGTCAGTCGCATAGGCGTTATCATGGGGCAGTGCAATGCAGGAGGTTTCATGGACGCTTTGCGGGCTGACGGCCTTGTTGTGTCGGCTGCCTGTAGTCGCAACGAACAGTCGTGGTCCTGTCCAGACCGCCCATACGACGAGTTTGTCTACCACTGGATCTGTGCTGTCAATGGGTCTGACGAGAGCGGTCAAGATGTTGATGCCGACAGCGACCGTGACGGGTGGGTGTCATTGCGCGAGGCTTTTGACTATGCTCGCAGTCGTGACCGTCGTGCGGAGACACCGGAATACTACTCTTTGCCCGAAGAGCTTGGTCGTCAGTGGCTCTTGTCGCATACAGGCGGGACGCTCATTGCTCCGATTATCAGAAACGCTGAATTTGGCGGTGCCCGCTATACGATTGGCGGCAGCAGGCAGTCAGTCAGCGCCCTTCGTGGCATCTACATAGAACAAGGCCGCAAGAGGGTGGCCGGCAGTAGGAAATAGGAATTTATGAACCCCATAATATAAAGGAAGGAAGATATGAAACGAACGTGCTTATTTTTGATGATGGTCATGACAGCCTTGACAGGATGGTGTGCCAGTCCGTCAAGCGACCCTTCATCTTTGGTATTTACGAAAGTGGCATTAGATGGAAGCATGATGGCCCGGATGGTTCAGTTGCTGCACGTAGAAGTGACTAATAATGGCGAGCAGGACTATGGCGACTACTGGTTGCCCCTCGACTACCAGGCCCCCTCTCGTCAGGAAGACTGGATAAGGCCTGTTTGGGTTTCGATACCTGCTGGTGAGACCAAAGAGATTGTCATGGAAATCTGCTTCATGCAGCCGGGCCATTACAATTGTGAACTGTATCCAGTAGTGTTTAAGGGGAATCCGCCTGCCCCGTTGGTCTCATTCGCCGCTGACATCAAGCCGTTTGTCACTCCTCATGTGAAGTGCGATGTCGTACTGTATATGTCAGAGACGAGCGACAAAGAAGTGACTGTTTATGGGGTGCCTGACAAACTGCGGGTAGCTGGACAGGTGACCATTAAGAATGAGGAGTCATACGCTATTCGTGACAACGGATTCTTTGCTCTGGGAGAAGATGGGCTGATGGATGCTGTCGCCTTTTCAATGAAAACAGCCGAGGGGGGCTTCACCCATACTGAGCCGCTGTTCAATGAAACTATTCGGGAAATAGGGCCAAAAGCTTCGGTCACCTTTAATTTCAGCTATGACATCCCGTATGCTTTGCGTGACAGTGCCAGCAATGAAATACAGGTTCGTCTGGCCTGGCAACCCATTGTGACGATTCCGTTGGTTTACAAGGATTGCACAAACACCTACTGGACAGCCGGCGGACAGGTCCGCCAGTTGCCGCAGGACGGCATGACGCTGAAGGTGCCTGCCGAGGCTTTGGCCGTTGACCTGCGCGGCAACTATAGCATCAACGGCATCTTCACGATCGACGCCTCGGCGGCCAACCCCAACTGCCTCTACTATCTGAACTATATGGACTACGTGCCGAGAGGACTGGACAACAGCCGGCAGGTGATACGCGACTACGAACGGCGCGACTTCGTGCTGAACGAAGACTTCGACTACTACTGTCCTATGCCGTTCACGGTGAAGAGCGCCCTCTTTACCTATACGCCGGAAAGCGTTCCGGCCGACGGCTACCGGTCGGGCACGCTCGTGCTGCCCTTCGACGCCCAGCGGGCGTGGCTGACGGCGGTCAACGGCGCGCCGGGGGAGGATGTCGGCTTCGACAGTCCTGAACTGACCGTCAGCCGCTATCAGGGCAATGAGGGCGACCTGCTGCTGTTTGAGCCCGTCGGCGAGGACCGTCTCAATGCCTACGAGCCTTATCTCATCAGCCGGGTGCTGCCGTCGCCTATTGCGTTCTATGCCGAAAACGTCACCATTCCGGCCACCCGGCCTGCCGTGGCTAAAGGTGCTGAGATAGACTTTGTCGGCTCAACACTGGCGCAGACCACGCCCGACGGCTTCTACCGCTGGAGCAGCTACGACCGCTATTTCTGCCAATTCGACACCGACGACTTGGAGAAGCCATTCAGGGCACTGATGGTCGCTTCTTATGAAGAGCCTGATGAGCCTGCAAGTGCCGGCTATCAGGTGCTCTATGTCGGGGGTGAAAAAACTACGGCTGTCGGCAGTGGCAGGCGGAGCGGTGCCGATGCCCCGCAGACGGTCTATACCCTCAGCGGACAGCGACTGGGCAATGTGAGCAAGTCAAGCCTGAAGCCTGGACTATATATAATAGGTGGACGGAAGGCCATCATCAAATAAACCACGATGGGGGAACTGAGCGTTAAGCAAATCGTCGAGCGGTGCCAGCAGGGCGACCAGCAGGCTTTCGGCGTGCTCTACACCAAGATGCACGACCGGCTGCGCAGGGTCTGTCGGCACTACGTGACCGACGAGGCCACGGTAGATGACTTGCTGCACGATGCGTTCCTCCTGATTTTCAGCAAGATTGGCGACCTGAAGGATACGTCGAAGGCAGAGGCCTGGATGACGCGGGTGGTCCATAACCTGACGCAGACCTGGCTGCAGCGGCATAGGCAGGAGCCGATGGTGTCGCTCGATGCCTTGGAGCGCCCCTTGGAAGTGGTGGCTCCCGTGCCAACGGCCATCACCTACGACGAGATTCTGCGCCTGGTCGACGCCCTGCCCCAGAGCTACCGCCGCGTGTTCCGCCTGTCGGTGCTTGAGGGGATGAACCATCAGGAGATTGCCGCCCTGCTCGGCATTGAGCCTCACACGTCGTCGGCCCAGCTCTCGCGGGCCAAGCTGCTGTTGCGCCGGTGGCTGCGGCCTATGGTGCTGCTGCTCGTGGCGGCGCTGCTGCCGTTGGCGTGGCATTGGTTGAGAACGATGACCCCACCCTTGGAGGGAAGGGGAATAAATGTCGCAGGCGAACACGCTAAACCTGTCATTGCCGCTGCTGAAACCGTCAGCACCGTCGATACCGCCACCACCGCCGCCGCCACCGCCGTCGTAGCCGCCGTCGATACCGTTAACACCGCTGCTGCCACCGTAGCCGCCGATACCGCAACCACCGTCGCTGCCGTCGCTGCCGTCGTTGCCGCCGCCGACACCGTCGCCCCAGACACCGCCGCCTCAACCGTCAGCCCCACAGTCCCTGATGTCGGCTGTCGTGTGGCGGTGCCACACGCCTCCCCGTCAGAGTGGGCGATAGCCCTGGCCTATAGCGGCACGGGCAGCAGCGGCGACATGCAGCTGCCATACGCCGACCCGGACATGAATCCCTCCGTCTACGACTCCGTGGCCAACCACCGGCTGCCGCTCACCGTCGGGCTGACCGTCAGCCGCCATCTTGGCAAGCACTGGCAGGTGGGCCTCGGTCTGCACTACACGCGGCTGTCGTCGAGCCTGGCTTCGGGCAACACCTTCGCCCAGCTGCAGCAGGAGCAGCGCGTGCAGTATCTTGGACTGCCGCTGCAGGCCGGATGGCGGCAGCAGCTGTTGCCGAGGCTCAGTCTCAACGCCGCCGCCAACGTCACGCTCCAGCTGCCGCTGCGCTCCACCCTCGATAGCCGCTACGTGCTCAACGGTTCAGCCGTAGAGTCCCGCCATGAGCGCCTCCATCCCGGTGTGCAGTGGTCGGCGGGTGTGGGCCTCGGCCTGCAGTACGACGTGACGCCCGCCGTGGGCTTCTTCGTCGAGCCGAGTCTGCAGCACTACTTCAGCAACGGCAGCGGCGTCGAGACGTGGCAGACGGAGCACCCCTTCGTCGTGACCGTACCATTAGGCATAAGAATTACCATTAAATAAACAATTGACTATGAGAACGAAGACATTACTGATCGTGCTGCTGACAGCTCTGAGCGTCAGCGCTGCCGACCGTCGGCCCATGCTGGAGGAGGGCAAGACGTGGTGGTACACGTATCACCACTTTGAGGACGTGGACTATCAGAACCCTCACGAGACTTCTATGTGGCCGGTGGCCTATACGCTGAGAGGCGACACCGTCATCGACGGGCGGCGGTATATGAGGATGTACCGCCAAGGCAATGGCACCAACAGCTACTACGGTGCCTTCCGCGAAGACGAGGAGGGCAGGGTGTGGCAGTACGACTACCTGGGCGACAAGAAGGACTTCTTGCTGTTTGACGTCAGCCTGCATTTCGGCGGCAACTCATTACCCGAAGCGACGCCCATTGAGGAGACCATCCAGGTGAATAGACAGCAGTTTCGCCGTTTCCGCTATCAGAACGTGCGTCCCGACGGCAGCCTCTATACGTTGGGATTTGTAGCTGTCGAGGGTGTCGGATTCCAAGGGAAAGGGCTGGTACACTGGCTGTTTGAACCAGAGCCAGACTGCATCTGCGACTATGAGTCGTTTGATTATGTGTCAGGCGCCTACTATTTCAGTGCAACCGATTTCAATGCCCCCAAATACATTGAGTTGACACAGGACGAGCAGCGACTGGTGGAGCAGAACAACGACTTCGCCTTCTGCCTGATGCGTGAGGTGAGCCGTGGCCAGGACCTCATTCTCTCACCGCTGAGCATCACCTACGCCCTGGGGATGCTCAACAACGGCGCCGCCGGACAGACGCAGCAGGAAATCAGCACCGTCCTGGGCGGTGCCGACGTCGGTTCGCCCGATGCCATCAACCAGTTCTGCCGCAAGATGATGACCGAAAGTGGCGTGCTCGACGGAACGACCAAGGTCTCGATAGCCAACACCATCTTCGTGAACAAGCCGTATCAGCTAAAACCCTCGTTCGTGGAGAAGGCCAATACCTACTACGACGCCCAGCCCGAGACGCGCGACTTCCACGACGGGCTGACGATGGACGTCATTAACCAGTGGGCCAGCGACCACACGCAGCAGATGATCAAAAAGGTGCTCGACGAGTCGACGTTCAACCCCGGCAGCGTGAGTTACCTGCTGAATGCCATCTACTTCAAGGGCGTGTGGCAGAACAAGTTCGACGAAAAGAATACGAAGGAGGAAGTCTTCGACCATGCTGGCTATACGAAGGAATTGACCACACTCCCGATGATGCGCCAGATGGATGAGTTCGCCTACGCTGAAGATGACGACTATCAGGCCGTCAGGCTGCCATACGGCAACGGGGCGTACACGATGACCGTCCTGCTGCCCAAGCCGACTGGCTCGAAGCTTGTGAACACGGTGCCCCAGGTGCCGACAGCCGCTCAGTTCGGGCTGCTGTGCCAGAAGATGAGTCCGGCGGCGGTTGACCTGAAGTTACCGCGTTTCGAGACTGATACTGATATGGACCTGCAGGATGTGATGTCGGCCTTGGGTATGCCCACAGCTTTCACGTCATGGGCAGAGTTTCCGGAGATCTGCAACGTCCCAACCTTTATCGGACTGATGAAGCAGGTGGCAAAAATCAAGCTCGACGAGCAGGGCACGGAGGCCGCAGCCGTGACTGTCATTGGTAAGACTACAGGAATGGAGCCGCATTATTATAAAATGTTCTACGCTACGCGCCCGTTCCTTTATGTCATCAGCGAGCAATCGACGGATGCCGTCTTCTTCGTCGGTGCGCTCACGTGCCACAATGGTCCCGTTGAGGGAGGCTTTGACGGTATCGACCAGCCTGCGCTTGGCGACCAGCCGGTGGCTGCCGGCCGACTCTACAACTTGAACGGCCAGCGCCTACAGGCACCGCCCGCCAAGGGACTCTACATCGAGAATGGCCGGAAGGTTATGCGTCGGCAAACTGGCGGCCGTCGCTGAGTGTACGGGTGTACTCCGAGTGGAAATCGTGCTGAAGGCGGTCGAGATAGCGTCGGCTCTCCCATTGGCACATCGGCAGGTCGTGCAGCAGGTAGTTGCCGCAGGTCTGCGGCTCCGTGGCAGGCACCTCCGTCTGCGTGAGAATCCACTGTAAGCACTCGATGGTCAGCTGGCGCATGTCCTCAACGGTGAAATTTCCCGTCATGATGATATACATACCCGTCAGGCAGCCCATAGGTCCTACATACACTACGTCGTCCTTGACGCGGGAGTTGCGGAACCATGTAGCCATCAGGTGTTCCAGACTGTGGATGGCAGCAGGTGCCACGGCGGGCTCCTTGTTGGGTTCGGTGATGCGTAGGTCGAAGGTCGTAAAGCCCTTGTCCTCGCGTGATACGTAGATGCCCGGCTTCAGGTGGGTGTGGTCGATGGTGAAACTCTGTATGACTTCCATAATACTGTGGTTGTTTAGGGCGATTTTCCCCTTTTTTGTTCTTTTTCTATGCTTTCTGCGTGCAAAGGTACAAAAATTTTCGTACCTTTGCACCGAGAAACGAAAAAAACTTGCAAGTTATGACTACACTGAAGAAACTCGTGCCAGACATTGTGGCCGTCGTGTTGTTTGCCGTCCTGGCCTTCGCCTACTTCTTCCCCGCCGACACGGAGGGGCGCATCCTCTATCGTCACGATGCCTCGGCTGGCGTTGGAGCCGGACGCGAACAGCAAGAATATTATCAGCGCACGGGTGAGCGTACCCGCTGGACCAACGCCCTCTTCGGCGGTATGCCCACCTACCAGTCGGCACCGTCGTACAACAGCACCAATCTGCTGGCGAAGGTCGTCAACGCCTACCACTTGTGGCTGCCCGAGAATGTCTGGTATGTGTTCGTCTACCTCCTGGGCTTCTACCTCCTGCTGCGGGCCTTCGACTTCCGCTGGTATCTGGCGGCGCTGGGCTCGGTGATGTGGGCCTTCAGCACGTATTTCCTCATCATCATTGCCGCCGGACACATCTGGAAGGTGTGGGCGCTGGCCTACCTGCCGCCGCTGATAGCGGGCATCGTGCTGGCCTATAGGGGCAAGTACCTGTGGGGACTGGTCGTGACGGCGCTCTTCACGGCCTTCGAGGTGTATGCCAACCACGTGCAGATGACGTACTACTATCTACTCGTCATCTTCCTGATGATATTGGCCTACCTGGTCGAGGCCATCCGCCAGAAGCAGATGGATCGCTTCCTGAAGGCCACGGCCGTCTGCATCGTAGGCGGCCTGGTCGGCGTGCTGGTTAACGTCTCGAACCTCTACCACACATGGCAGTATTCCAAGGAGTCGATGCGCGGCAAGAGCGAGCTGGTGAAGGAGAACGCCGCCAACCAGACGTCGAGCGGACTGGAACGCGACTACATCACCCAGTGGTCGTATGGCATCGGCGAGACGTGGACCTTGCTCGTGCCTAATGCCAAGGGCGGAGCCTCGCAGCCGCTGTCGATGAACAAGACGGCCATGAAATATGCCGACAACAACTACGTCGGCATCTACCAGCAGATAGGCCAGTACTGGGGCGAGCAGCCCGGCACGTCGGGACCCGTCTACGTGGGCGCTTTCGTGCTCTTCCTCTTCGTCCTCGGCCTGTTCATCGTCAGGGGGCCGATGAAGTGGGCGCTCCTCGCGGCAACGGTGCTGAGCATCCTGCTGTCGTGGGGCAAGAACTTCATGGGGCTGACCGACCTGTTCATCGACTATGTGCCGATGTACGCCAAGTTCCGCACCGTGGCCTCCATCCTCGTCATCGCCGAGTTCACCATCCCCCTGCTGGCCATGCTGGCGCTTAGGGAAGTGGTGAGCGGCGACGTGAAGCGTGAAAAGTTGCGCAAGGCCGTCGTCGCCTCGTTCGCCCTCACGGGCTGCGTAGCCCTGCTGTTCTGGGCGATGCCCGACCTGTTCTTCGGCAACTACGTCTCGTCGGGCGAGATGCAGGCCCTGTCGCAGTTCCCCGCCGACCAGCTGAACCCGCTGCTGGCCAACCTGACGGAGATGCGCCGTGCGATGTTTACCAGCGACGCCATGCGCTCGTTCATCATTATCCTTATCGGCACCGGCTGTCTGCTGCTCTTCATGGCACGCAAGCTGAAGACCGTCACGCTGGCCGGCCTGCTGCTGGCTCTCTGCCTCGCCGACCTCTGGACTGTCAACAAGCGCTACTTGAACGACGCGATGTTCGTGCCCAAGTACGAGCGCGAGCAGGCACAGCCCAAGACCGAGACCGACGAGATTATTCTCGCCGACAAGTCGCTCGACTACCGCGTGCTGAACCTCGCCTCGAACACGTTCAACGAAAACGAGACCTCCTACTACCATAAGTCAGTCGGCGGCTACCACGCCGCCAAGCTGCGCCGTTACCAGGAGCTCATCGAGGCTTACATCGCGACCGAGATGCAGCAGGCCTTCGCTGCCGTGGCCGATGCCGCCGGCGACATGACGCTGGTGAAGGGCGACTCCGTCTACCCCGTGCTCAATATGCTCAACACCAAGTACTTCATCCTGCCCCTGCAGGACGGCAAGACCGTGCCCGTGGAGAACCCCTACAGCTACGGCAATGCGTGGTTCGTCAACTCGGTGCAGTTCGTCGGCAATGCCAATCAGGAACTTGATGCACTCGGCAAGCTCGACCTGCGCCACGCGGCCGTGGCCGACGCCAGGTTCAGCGAGCAGCTGAAGCCCGTAGCCGAACAGGCTGCCGACTCGGCCGCGCTGGCCACGCTGACAGCCTACGAGCCCAACCGGCTGACCTACGACGTGACGTCGGCAAGGGGTGGAGTAGTGGTGTTCTCCGAAATCTACTATCCCGGCTGGACGGCCACCGTCGACGACCAGCCCGTGGAGCTTGGCCGCGTCGACTACGTGCTGCGCGCACTGACCGTCAGCCCCGGCCAGCACAAGGTGGTGCTGTCGTTCTTCCCCAAGTCGCTCGACACCACCGAGACCGTAGCCTACGCCTCGTTGGGCGTTCTCCTGCTGCTCGTCTTGCTGGCCCTCTTCCTCTCGTATCGCAAGCAGAAGCCCGCACAGTAGCACCGATACTTAAAACGAAGCTGATGGAGTTCAGAACCATTGTCAATGTACCGAAGGCTGCTTTCCTGATTGAGCCGCGCGAGGAAATGCTCTTTGTGGGCAGTTGCTTTGCCGACAGCATCGGCCGCCGCTTCCAGGAAGAGCAGTTCAAGGCCACTGTCAACCCGTTCGGCACGATGTACAACCCCGCCTCGGTGCTGCATACCGTTGAGCGATACGAGGTGACCCCCCGTATCGTGTTCATCACCCTCGGCACCAACCACGTCTACCGTCTGAAGGAGACGGGCGAGATCGTCGACAACTGCCAGAAGCGGCCCGCCTCGCTGTTTCAGGAAGAGCTGCTCTCCGTCGACGACTGTGCCGACTGTCTGGGCCGCGCCGTCAGTCTGCTCCGCAGTCGTCGTCCTGACATCCATGTCGTCTTCACCGTCAGCCCCATCCGCTATCGCAAGTACGGCTACCACGAGAGTCAGCTCTCGAAAGCCACCCTGCTCCTTGCCCTCGACCGCGTCGTGTCAACGTCCGGCGCCAGCTATTTTCCCGCCTACGAAATCGTGATGGACGAGCTGCGCGACTACCGCTTCTACGCCGACGATATGCTCCACCCCTCGTCGCAGGCCGTCGAGTACATCTGGGAGCGCCTCGTCGATAGCTGCTTCTCGCTCCGCGCCAAGGAGTTCCTCCGCGAGTGGGCACCGCTGAAGGCAGCCCTCGCCCATCGTCCGTTCAACCCCGACAGTCCTGAGTATCGGCGGTTCGTGGCTGAGACCCGCGCCAAGGCTGATGCTCTGCTTTGCCGCTATCAGTAATATCAGATGATGACCGTCGATGAAGTGTATCGTCTGCGTAGACAGGGTAGGATAGAAGAGGCTTACGAAGCCGTCCGCCAGTTGTATGCTGCCGATAAGGGTCCCAGCACATCGACGGCTATGTTCTGGACGGCAACTGACGTGCTGAAGAAACGCATCGAAGAGAGGAAGGCTGACGAGGCGAAGAAGATTTTCCTGGCTCTTGAGCGGATGCTCCCCCGCGTCCCCGACGAGGAGGGGTGGGTGAGACAAGCTTTCGGGAAGTGCCGGGTGCTTATCGGCCAGGAAGAGAATCGGGAAGGGCCGGCGGCAAAGGGAGCAGAGCATCTCCAGCTGGGCGCCTGGGGCGAAGATCTGGCTGCTGCCTATCTGCGGGAGAAAGGCTACGTCATCCTGGAGCGTGACTGGCATTCGAATCACCGCGACATCGATATTATAGCCCGTGACGGCGATACCATCGTCTTCGTAGAGGTGAAGACGCGCCGCAACAGGGAGTTCGGCGACCCGTTGCAAGCCATTGACCTTGAAAAGCGGCGGAATCTGAGGCTTGCCATGAATCACTACATCAAATACCGCAAGATTGACAACCCCTGCCGCTTCGACGTCGTTACCGTCGTGGGCGAGATGGGGGGCGGTATGCCGGAGATTTCTCACATAGACGACTTCGACATCTTTGGGTCGCCCATGCAGAGGTGGCACAAGAAACGCCGGAGATGAAAAAGACATAAGAAAAAGCCTGAAACGTTTGGACGTTTCGGGGAAATGGCGTATCTTTGCAAACTGAAAAACAAAGAAAGTCATGACTTACTCTATAGAAAAAACCGCTACGTTGATAGGGGCCCGCCGCTATGGCGACCATGATGCTGAAGTGAGGTGGCTGCTGACCGACAGCCGCTCGCTGTGCTTTCCCGAGGAGACGCTCTTCTTCGCCCTGCGCACCAAGCGCAACGACGGCCACCGCTACATCGACGACCTTTACCGCCGCGGCGTCCGCTCCTTCGTGGTGGAGCAGGTGCCCGACCACCCGCAGCCCGATGCCAACTACCTGAAGGTGCCGTCGCCGTTGGCCGCCTTGCAGCGACTGGCCGAGCGTCATCGCGACGAGTTCTCGATTCCCGTGGTCGGCATTACGGGCAGCAACGGCAAGACGATTGTCAAGGAGTGGCTCTACCAGCTGCTGCTGCCGTCGCAGAAGATCGTGCGCTCGCCGCGCTCGTTCAACTCGCAGATAGGCGTGCCCCTGTCCGTCTGGCTGCTCAGCGAGCAGACTGAGGTGGCCATCATCGAGGCGGGCATCAGCCAGCCGGGCGAGATGATGGCTCTGCACGACATCATTCAGCCCACCGTCGGCGTGTTCACCTGCTTAGGCAGTGCCCATCAGGAGAACTTCCGCTCCTTGGAGGAGAAGTGCCTGGAGAAGCTGGAGCTGATGCACAATACCGAGGCCCTCATCTATCCGATGGATGATGGCATCGTGAGCCGCTGCATACGCCGCTCCGGCTATCGGGGCGAGCGCATCGGCTGGTCGCGCACCGACAGTCAGGCTCCTTTCTTCGTCAGGGAAATCAGCCGCGATGCCCAGTCTTCCTACGTCGCCTATATATATAAAGGTACGCAAGGCGAGTACACCATTCCCTTCATTGATGAGGCCAGTATCGACGACTCTATCATCTGTGTCGCTACCGCACTGCATCTCGGACTGACCCCAGAGCAGATTGCCGGGCGAATGCCTGCCCTCGAGCCTGTGGCTATGCGCCTTGAGGTGAAGCAGGGCCAGCGCGGCTGCACCATCATCAACGACTCTTACAACAGCGACATCAACTCACTGGCCATTGCCCTCGACTTCATGAACCGGCGCCAGCAGTCGGCCAATACCCTCATCCTGAGCGATATTGACCAGAGTGGCACGTCGGCAGCTGAACTCTACCGCGAGGTGAACGACCTCTGCCTGAAGCGCGGTATCACGAAGTTCATCGGCATCGGCGACCAGCTGTCGGCCCACCCCAACGCCTTCATCGTGGGCGAAAAATTCTTTTTCGCTACCACCGACGACTTCCTTGCCAGCCCCGTCTTCGCACAGCTCCACGACGAGCTTATCTTGCTGAAGGGCGCGCGCCGCTTTGGCTTTGAGCGCATTACGGAGCAGTTGGAGCAGAAGGTCCACGAGACCATTCTCGAGGTGAACCTCAACGCCGTGGTCGACAACCTGAACTACTACCGCTCGTTCCTCAAGCCGGATACGAAGATGGTGTGCATGGTCAAGGCCGACGCCTACGGTGCCGGTGCCGTCGAGGTATCCAAGACGTTACAGGACCACCGCGTCGACTACCTTGCCGTGGCAGTGGCCGACGAGGGCGTGACGCTGCGCAAGGCGGGCGTCACGGCCAACATCATGGTGATGAACCCCGAGATGACGGCCTTCAAGACGATGTTCGACTACGACCTGGAGCCGGAGGTCTACTCCTTCCGACTGCTCGATGCGCTGGTCAGGGCTGCCCGCAAGGAGGGTATCACCGGCTGGCCCGTACACGTCAAGCTCGACACTGGTATGCACCGTCTGGGCTTTGACCCCGAGGGCGACATGGACGAGCTGATTGACCGCCTGAAACATCAGCAGGCGATAATCCCGCGCTCGGTCTTCTCACACTTCGTCGGTAGCGACAGCGACTCGTTCGACGACTTCTCGGAACGGCAGTTCCGGCTCTTCGACGAGGGCAGCCAACGGTTGCAGGCTGCCTTCAGCCACAAAATACTGCGCCACATCGACAACTCAGCAGGCATCGAGCATTTCCCCCAGCGACAGATGGACATGTGCCGCCTCGGACTGGGACTGTACGGCGTGAACCCCCGTAACAATGAAATGCTGAGTACCGTGTGTACGCTCAAGACCACAATCCTACAGCTGCGCCACGTCAAGGCGGGCGACTCCGTGGGCTACAGCCGCCGCACCGTGCTCGAACGTGACTCGCTGATTGGAGCCATACCCATAGGCTATGCCGACGGACTGAACCGCCACCTCGGCAATCGACACGGCTACTGCCTCGTGAACGGCCGGCGGGCGGAGTATGTGGGCAATATCTGCATGGACGTGGCTATGATAGACTGTACCGACATCGACTGCCATGAGGGCGACAGCGTCGAGATCTTCGGCAACAGCCTGCCCGTCACCGTGCTCAGCGACCTGACCGACACCATTCCCTACGAAGTGCTCACGGGAGTGTCGGGGCGCGTGAAGAAAGTGTATTTCCAGAACTGACCGTCAGCGGACAACCTTTTTGCCGCCGACGATGTAAATGCCGTGTCGCAGGGACTGCTGTGCAGACCCGGCGGCACGTCCGTCTATGCTGTAGACCGTCTCGCTGCTGCGGTCTGTCACCTCCCTGATGCCGTCGGCGACAGGCTCCCGCGGGGCGCGGTAGCTGAAGGCCATGGTGCCGTCGCTGTTCTGCCTGATGTCGAGAATGGCCCCCTGCATCAGTTTCGTGCCGGCCGCGTTATTGTGGTAGAGCGTGGCGGCGGGCTTCGAGGTGGCTGTCAGCGAGTCGCTGCTGTACCAGGGATAGAGGTCGGACCTCAGGTCTCTGTCGTTGTCGTCGGCATGGAAAATGGTCATGCGCTGGTGGTCGTTGCCGCAGGTCAGGCCGGCCTTGATGGCATCCTTGTACGTGATGATGCTGTTGGGAATGTTGTTGTACCACACTTCCTCGTCGTAGTCCACGTGGGTGATGAGCAGTCCACGGGAGGGGTAGTCGGCATCCCAGCCCGTCTGCTGGCGGTTCTCTATCAGGTAGTACTCGTCGGGGAAGGCATCGTTGTAGATGATGTATGTGTCGCCCTGCTCGTTCATGGGCATGAGGCTGTCCACCGTCACGTCCTCGCCGCCGAGGACGATGGGCTGCTGCCACCCGCAGGCCATCTTCTCGTAGGCCGTGAAGCCCACGGGGCAGAAGCCGTTGCGGCCATAGCAGCCGCCCGCCATCACGTCGAAGTCGTCCATGCCGAACTCCTCGTAGTCGAAGATGTCGTAGAAGTCGGGCAGTCCCAGACAGTGGGAGAACTCGTGGCAGAAGGTGCCGATGCCGCTGATGCGTCCCGACGCCCTCAGCTCGTTGGCGCAGGCGTAGACGTCAATCTCCACGCCGTCGAGGGTAAGGGTACTCTCCCTGGCTTCCTGCAGCGTCCACATGTGTGGCCAGATGGTGTTCGCCTGGAAACTGTCTGCTTCGCCCTTGCCGGCGTAGACCACGAACACCTCGTCCACGACGCCGTCGCCGTCCCAGTCGTAGTCGGCAAAGTTCACCTCTGGATCGGCCGCCTCGCACATCTCGATAACCATCTCGTGCGGGTAGAGGTCATAGCCTTCGCTGTCGTTCTGGCCGTAGTAGCTGTAGTCTTTCGTAGTGGTGAACGGCCCCACCACGTCGAAGGTCAGTTCGAAGCAGCCTGCCGACTGGTCGCGGAAGTAGTCGGCAACGCTGCCCTGAAATCCCTCGCTGGTGGTGTAACCCGGCGTGTTGAGTATGTCGTTGTATTTCTCATGGTTGTGGCCGGTGGCGAATTTCATGTTGGTAAACTCGCACAGTATGACCAGCCCCCTCTTCTGTCCGTGGTAGTTGGTCAGTATGTTTGTGTCGGCCGGCTTCTGCGTGGCCAGTCGGGCGGCTGCATTCTGGCGGGCAGTGTGGGAGCGCCAGCAACCCGGTCCGCGATGTGCCGATACTGCCGTGGCTGTAGTGAGAGCGAGAAGCAGGGCAAAGGCTGTCGTCGGTATTGTCCTTGTCATATATTATAGTTATGATAGCAAATTTGAGGGTACAAAGTTACAAACTTTCTCGCAATTTCTAATGCTATTTGGAAAATAATTTGTACTTTTGCACCGTATTACTCGCTAAAACAAACGAACAAATCAATAAAATGGAGCAAGTCTTCTCTTACATTATCAGCTTGGGGGCGTCGGTGATGATGCCTATCCTCTTTACAATTATCGGCCTCTGTATAGGCATGAAGTTCGGCAAGTCGCTCAAGAGTGGTCTTTACGTGGGTGTCGGCTTCGTTGGCCTTGGCATTGTGACAGCCCTGCTGACCACCAACTTCAATACCCCGCTCGATGCCGTCTCGAAAATCTTCAACCTCGACCTGAAGGTCTTCGACATGGGATGGCCCGCCGCCGCTGCCGTCGCCTATAACACTGCCGTGGGCGCGCTGATTATCCCCATCTGCTTAGGCATTAACTTCCTGCTGCTCGTCACGAAGTGTACACGCACGGTGAACATCGACCTGTGGAACTACTGGCACTTCGCCTTCATAGGAGCCGTGGCCTACTTCGTCATGGACAAGAGCCTGCTCTGGGGCTATTTCGCCGCCATCGTCTGCTACATCGTGACGCTGGTCATGGCCGACCTGACAGCCGACCGCTTCCAGAAATACTACGACAACATGGACGGCATATCGATTCCACAGCCGTTCTGCCAGAGCTTCACGCTGTTTGCCATCGCCGTCAACTGGCTGCTGGATCGCATTCCCGGATTCTCGAAACTCGACATCGATGCCGAGGGACTGAAGCAGAAGTTCGGCGTGCTCGGCGAGCCCCTCGTGCTGGGCGTTATCGTGGGCGCGCTGATAGGGGCCGCTGCCCACTTCGACCACTTCCTCAACTTTGCCGACTATGCCGCCGGCTTTGATTCCACTACCGATGCCGTGATGAGCATTGTGAAGTCGGTGCTCTTCCTCGGCGTCACCATGGGAGCCGTCATGGAGCTCATTCCCCGCATCACGCGCCTGTTCATTGACGGACTGATGCCCATCTCTGAGAAGACGCAGGAGGTGGTGAAGCGTAAGTTCAAGGGCAAGAAGGTGTATATCGGTATGTCGCCCGCCCTGGTCATCGGCCATCCCACGACGCTTGTGGTCTCGCTGCTGCTCATCCCCGTGACGCTCATCCTCGCCATTGTCCTGTCTAAGGCCGGCAACCAGTTCCTGCCGCTGGCCTCGCTGGCAGGTATGTTCTACGTGTTCGTCATGGTGCTGCCCTATACGAAGGGCAATGTGGTGAAAACCTTTATCGTCGGTCTGCTGGCGGTCACCATCGGTCTCTATTTCGTCACTGACATGGCACCCGCATTCACGCTGGCCGCCAACACCGTCTATGAGGCCACCCAGGACAAGGCCGCCCAGATTCCCGAGGGCTTCCAGGCCGGTGCCCTGGATTTCGCCTCGTCGCTCTTCGGCTATACCATCTATGCCTGCGTGAAATACCTGAAGTGGATTGGCATGGGCGTGCTGACCGTCATTACCGTCGGCATGGTGGTGTGGAACCGCCAGCGCATTGTGAAGGAAGAAACAATCAACAAATAAAGCAAGACAATGAAAAAAGCAATTCTGACCATTGCGGGGGCTCTGGCTCTCGCGCTTACTGCCCAGGCGCAGGAGGCCGACAGGTATGTAGGCGTCCAGCACGTGAAGTTCCAGACGGCCTGCCATCCTGAGGACGTAAAACACTACGACACGCCGCTGCTCCGCCAGCGCTTCGTGATGGAGAAGGTGATGACACCCGACTCCATCCTGCTCACCTATTCCCACTACGACCGCTTCATCTTCGGCGGAGCCATGCCCGTCAACACCACGCTGACCCTCGAGAACTTCTGGGAGCTGGGGCTCGACGTCGATAATACCATCAAGGAGAAGTATTTCATGTATAACCGTGAGCTCGGTGTCGTCAACTGCGGCGGCGGCGACGGCGTCGTCATCGTCGACGGCAAGGAGTACGCCCTCTCGCCGAAGGAGGCACTCTACATCGGCCGTGGCCACATCGGAAAGGACAAGGACGTGAACAAGGTGGTGCAGTTCCGCTCGAAGGATGCTTCGAAGCCCGCCAAGTTCTACCTGAACTCGGCCACCGCCCACCAGCATTTCAAGACGCAGTGGATCACCCTCGACGGCCGTAAGGGCTCGCTGAAGGCTGCCGTCTGGGGACCAGTCGGCTCCACTGAGGAGTGCAACAACCGCACCGTCTACAAGCTCATCGTCAACGACGTGCTCGAGGAAGGCCCCTGCCAGCTACAGCTCGGACTGACCCAGCTCAACCCCGGTGCCGCCTGGAACACCATGCCACCCCACACCCACGGTCGCCGCATCGAGGCTTACTACTACTTCAACCTGCCGCAGGACCAGACCATCGCCCATATCATGGGGCAGCCCGAGGAGAGCCGCGTCGTCTGGCTCCACAACGAGCAGGCCATCATGTCGCCCGAATGGTCGATGCACGCCGCCGCCGGCACCTATTACTACACCTTCATCTGGGGCATGGCCGGCGAGAACCTCTACTACAATGACAAGGACAACATCCCCGTCATCGACATCAAGTGACGTCGAATCCTCGAATCCTCGAATCCTCGAAACCTCGAAACCTCGAAATCTCGAAATATCGAAACCTCGAAACAACAAAACAACAAATAATCCCGAAAAGAAAATGACTCCCATCCAAACAACAAAAATGTCCAACTTCCGTTGGGTCATCTGTGCGTTGCTGTTCCTGGCAACCACCATCAACTACATGGACCGTCAGGTCCTGTCGCTAACCTGGAAAGACTTCATCGCCCCCGACTTCCACTGGACCGATGGCGACTACGGCACCATCACCGGTATGTTCTCCCTGTTCTATGCCATCGCCAACCTCTTCGCTGGTAAGTTCATCGACTGGATGGGCACGAAGAAGGGCTACCTCATTGCCATCTTCGTATGGTCCGTCGGTGCCTGCCTCCATGCTGCCTGCGGATGGACGGCCATGGGACTCGCCGGAGGCAGCATCGCCGCCCTCACAACCATCTCCGTCTGGCTCTTCCTCGCCTGCCGCCTCGTGCTGGCCGTCGGTGAGGCCGGCAACTTCCCCGCTGCCATCAAGGCCACTGCCGAGTACTTCCCCAA
Organism: uncultured Prevotella sp.; assembly: GCA_905235325.1. Classification (GTDB taxonomy): domain Bacteria; phylum Bacteroidota; class Bacteroidia; order Bacteroidales; family Bacteroidaceae; genus Prevotella. Next base: position 22,653 of record CAJOLE010000064.1, read on the forward strand.
GAAGGACCGTGCCTTCTCAACCTCTATCTTCAACAGCGGAGCCTCCGTCGGAGCACTTGCCGCCCCCGCCACCATTCCCCTGCTGGCACGTGCCTGGGGCTGGGAGATGGCCTTCATCATCATCGGAGCACTCGGCTTCATCTGGATGGGACTGTGGGCATGGCTCTACGAGAAACCCGCCAAGAACCCGCGCGTGAACCAGGCTGAGCTGAACTACATCGAGCAAGACATGGGCGACCTGGCCGACATCCAGAACCGCGATGCCGTCAAGGAGGAGAAGACCATCCCCTTCCTCAAGTGCTTCTCCTTCAAGCAGACTTGGGCCTTCCTCGTCGGCAAGTTCATGACCGACGGCGTCTGGTGGTTCTTCCTCTTCTGGGCACCGGCCTACTTCAGCGACCAGTATGGCTACACCAGCGACTCCACTATGGGCATCCTGCTCATCTTTACACTCTACGCCATCGTCACCATCGTCTCCATCGGCGGCGGCTACCTGCCCACCTACTTCGTCGAGAAGAAGGGCATGAACCCCTATCTGGGACGTATGCGCGCCATGCTCATCTTCGCCTGTCTCCCCGTCCTCGGACTCTTCGCACAGCCCCTCGGAGCCTATAGCGCCTGGTGGCCGGCCATCCTCATCGGACTCCTCGGAGCCGGCCACCAGGCATGGTCGGCCAACCTCTTCTCCACCATCGGCGATATGTTCCCGAAGTCGACCATCGGCACCATCGTCGGACTGGGCACGATGGCCGGCGGCATCGGCTCGATGAGTATCAACCTCGGCTCAGGCCGCTTCTTCGACTGGGCTGCCGCCCAGGGAGCCAGCTTCACCTTCTTCGGCTTCGAGGGCAAGCCCGCCGCCTATATGGTGGTGTTCTGCATCTGCGCCGTGGCCTACCTCATCGGTTGGTTCATCATGAAGGCCCTCGTGCCGAAGTACAAGCCCGTCGTAGCATAATCGCCTGACGGCCATGACATGAGTATGGCAAAGAAAATACAAGTAATCCCCTGTGCGCGAGCATCGGGGAATTATAATGTGTTAGTGTTTTTGTATGAATATTGATATGTTGATTGACGGCATTCTCGATTCTTATGAACGCTATGGGGGCATAAATCGAACAGGCTCTGAAAATTTTCCGAATCGAAAAAATGTTGTAGATGTTTTGCACGATTTGCAAAATCTTATTTTTCCTGGTTTTCGCGTAGCAGAAGAAATCCTC
>CAJOLE010000065.1 GCA_905235325.1 uncultured Prevotella sp.
CTTCTCTGTAAAGTGCCTTAGGCACCTCTTGCCAAACTCTTTTTCATCAGCATTGCTCTGTGTCCTCAGTGTTCTCTGTGTTGAAAATATTACCAAGTTATTTTTTATCGATTACTTAATTCGTAGTGGAACTAATACGCCGCCTTATAGTTCGGGAATGCCTGGTGACGGTTCTCGCGCGGGTCGAGCAGCACCGAGCAGTGGAGCCACATCGCCCCGTCGCGGCGGTGCTCGAAGAGCAGCTGGTCGAAGTCGACGTTCTCGAGGATCCAGCGGTAGTAGGCGCGGCCCGTCTCCAAGTCGGTGATGCGTATGTCGACGGCCTCGCCCGTCAGGTGTTTCGAGTTGCCGACGCCGTGTACGCCGGTGTTCACCGCCTCCGAGCGGAATCCGCTGTTGATGCTGATGGGCCCGAACTGTCGGCGCAGCGGTTCGAGCAGCACGCGGCAGAGGTTCTCGAGTGCCGCCAGCTGCAGGGCGTCGGGGGTGTTGTCAACGCGGTGGGTCTCGGCCCACGTCGAGCGTGTCAGCTCGTTGTAGCTGAAGTGGTCGGTCAGCATGTAGTTCTTTCTTTTCATTGTTTTCTTGTTTTTTTTAGTTCTTACCTTTTCTGTTTTGTCCGGACGGTGCAAAGGTAGTCACAAATCCCCGCAGCTGCCGCCCCGCCGCCCGTCGGTGTAGCCTTGGTGGGCGCTGGGTGTAGCGATTTCAGGGGGCTGGCCGTCGGCGGTGGGCGGTGGGGTAGGGAAAAGGCAACAATATTTTTCGTCTATTATTTGGAAAGTTGCGGTTTTGTTCGTATCTTTGCAACCGTAAACCCTACTTCGAACCGAAAAATGGACGAGGACAACGACTTCCTGCCGCAAGACCACAACAAAAACCGACCGCAAATGAAAGTACTGACCGCCATACTGCTCTGCCTGGCCACCACCGCCGCCACGGCGCAGACGCTCGAGCTGCGACGCGAGAACGACAGCCTCTACTGGCTCGCCGACTGGCGGCTGCCGTACCCCGTCTACCAATTCCAGACGGGCGACGTCGACGGCGACGGGCGCGAGGACGCCATGGTGGGCGTGGTGAAGCCGACGCGCTTCTACCCCGAGCCGGCACGGCGACTCTTCATCTTCAAGTCGGTGAAGGGCAAGGCGCGGCCCCTCTGGCTCGGCTCGAAACTGGGCGGACGGCTTGAGGACTTCCGCTTCCGCAACGGGCGCATCCGGGCACTTGAGACCACCGCCGACTCGCTGTGGGTGGTCTCCGACTACCGCTGGAGCGGCTTCGGCATGGCCTTCGAGCGGTTCATCGTGAAAGGCGTAGACAGAAATACAGCAACCAAATATTTTAAGCTATGAAGAAGTTATTATTTGTGGCAGGCATGGCGGCACTGGCGGTCGCGTGCAGCCAAAAACAAGGAGTGGTGGAGACGGCGATGCCCGTGTCGACACTCAACGTGCAGTCGCTGAAGGACAGCCTGGACTTCGGCATGGACATCACCGGACTGCAGCTCGGCGACCTGCGCGTGCTGCGCAACGCACCGGCGGCGCGCCAGGGGTTCCCCTTCAAGGATGCCTACATCCGCGCCATCTATGCTGGCACGACGTGGTACGACTCGCTGATGTGGGACTTCGACGCGAGGACCGACTTCAGCAGTGTGGAAGAGAAGGAAGGCGAGGAATGGCGCGAATTCTACTACCGGGCCTCCGAGGAGACGGGCATGCTGAAGTACACCGACGAGGAGCTCGACTTCATGAAGCGCGTGAAGGCGCGTGAGGACGAACTGCTGAAGCAGAACTTCGACGCGGAGAAGGGCCTGAAGGTGAACATGCTGAACCTGGCCAACCCGAAGCAGTTCACGGAGTTTGACCCGCTGCTGGCCGGACAGCTGGCGCGCGACGGCTTTGCCATCGTGCCCGCCGACCACGAGCAGCTGTTCAACGTCTACGAGCAGAACGACTACCGGTGCTTCCCGTCGTTCGTCACCACCGACATCTACCTGCAGCTCTACCACCTCTACTTCGACTGTATGCTGCGCGAGATTGAGGAGAGCAAGCTGACAGTGCTGATGGCCGACCTGAGCCGCCGACTCTACGAGACCATGCACCGCCAGGCGCAGAATGCCGCCGACGAGGAGGTGCAGCAGCTGGCCCACCACAACGCCGTCTACTTCGCCGTGGCCTACGAGCTGCTGACGGGCAAGCAGATAGCCGACGCCGCGGAGCAGGCCGAGGCCAAGGCAGAGATAGAGCGCGTGATGGAGTCGGAGAATAGCATGACACCGTTCATGGCCGACTATAACGACATAAGTTTCCCCTACAGCCTGTTCCGCCCACGTGGCCACTACACGCACAGCGAGACGCTGCAGCGCTACTTCCGCGGCATGATGTGGCTGCAGACGGTGCCCTTCGGACTGAATCATGCCGACGAGGTGAAGGAGGCCGTGATGATAGCCTACGCCCTGCAGGAGGACAAGGCAGCCCAGAAGAACTACGACGTGGTGAACCTGCTGCTGACCAATATGATGGGACTGCCCGACAACCTGTCGATCGTCCAGGTGCAGCAGGAGGTCAAGAAGCGCGGACTGCTGCAGGGCGAGCTGCTGGCCAGCACGCCGGGCATGGCCGACCTGACCGAAACCCTGAACGAGATAGGTAACACGCAGACGCGCATACGCCCGAAGTTCGAGTACACGAGCCACAACAAGATCTGCCTGATGCCGCAGCGCTACCAGCCCGACGCCGAGGTGCTGCAGGAGATGGTAGACTACGACAACAACCCCACCGTGCGCGCCACGCCGAAGGGACTCGACTTCATGGCCGCTATGGGCGTGAGTGCCGCCGAGAAGGTCTTGATAGAGGAGGGCCAGAAGTGGAAGGACTTCAAGCCGATGCTGGAGAAGATGAAGAAGCGCATGGGCGAAATCAACTGGCAGGAGAGTCTCGCCACGCAGTGGATGCAGACGGTGAAGACCGTCAACGAGAAGGACAAGGGCGTGCCCTACTTCATGGTCGGCGACGGCTGGGACCTCAAGAACCTGAACGCCGCCCTCAGCTCGTGGGCCGAGCTGAAGCACGACGCCATCCTCTACGCCAAGCAGCCCTTCGGGGCCGAGTGTGGCGGCGGCGGACCGCCCGACCCCGTGGTGAAGGGCTATGTGGAGCCGAACGTGGCGTTCTGGAAGAAGGCCATCGAACTGCTCGACAACACCGCCAACCTGCTGACGGAGCACGACATGATGACCGAGAAGGTGAAGGAGAATACGGAGCGCATCGGCGAGGAGGTGAGCTTCCTGCTGCGCATCAGCGAGAAGGAACTGGCAGGAAAAGCGCTGACCGACGAGGAGTATGACCAGATAAGCTGCATCGGCGCGACGTTCGAGAACATCTCGCTCGACCTGCTGCGCCAGCCTGACCAATACCTGATGGGCTGGAGCGACGTGCAGGGCACCGACCGCAAGATAGCCTTAGTGGCCGATGTCTACACGGCCAACGCCACAAACAACCCAGCGAAGTCGATACTCTACGAGGCCATCGGACTGGGCGACGAGATTTACGTCATCGTCGAGATTGAAGGCTACCTCTACCTGACGCGCGGCGCCGTCTTCTCGTACCGTGAGTTCACGGAGCCGATTGACAAACAGCGGCTGACCGACGAGGAATGGCAGAAGGAGCTGGAGAAGAACCCGCGCAAGGGCGTGCCCGAGTGGATGAAGCCCATCACGGTGCCGCTGGAGCAGAAACCGGAGCCGAATGAGGAGATTTTCTATAGCTCTGGCTGTTAGTCTGGGATGGGCTAAATGGGCTAAATGGGCTAAATGGGCATTATGGGCTATTTGGGCGGCTGCGCCCATCCAGCCCATAACGCCCATCCAGCCCATAACGCCCATCCAGCCCATTCTGCCCACCCAGCCCATCAAGCCAGCCCCCTCCGACACGCTGACCGTCGTCATGACGGGCGACATACTGCTCGACCGCGGCGTGCGGCGGGCTATTGAGCAGCGGGGACCTGACGGCCTGTTCGCGACGGGCGTGGACGCCGTGCTGCGCAAGGCGCAGGTGGCCGTGGGAAACCTGGAGTGCCCGGCCACCAAGATTAAAGCACCCGTACAGAAGCTCTATATTTTCCGTGGCGAGCCTGAATGGCTCGCCACGCTGCGCCGTCACGGCTTCACCCACTTGAACCTGGCCAACAACCACTCCATAGACCAAGGCCGCGAGGGACTGATGGACACGCGCCGCAACATCAAGGCGGCGGGCATGGTGCCCATCGGCGCGGGCCAGAACATGGACGAGGCCGCTAAGCCCGTGCTGCTGGCCAGCCAGCCCCGCAGGGTGTGGCTCGTGGCATCGCTCCGCCTGGCCCTTGAAAACTACGCCTACCTGACCGACCGACCCTGCGTCAGCCAGGAGCCGATGGACTCGCTGCTGAACCGCGTCTACCGACTGCGACGCGCCGACCCGAAGGCCGTCATCATCGTGTCGCTGCACTGGGGCGGCGAGCACACGCTGAAGCCCGTGCCCCGCCAGCGGCTGGAAGCCCACCGGCTGATTGACGCCGGTGCCGACGTGCTGGTGTGCCACCATACGCACACGCTGCAGACCGTCGAGGACTATCGCGGCAAGAAAATCTACTACAGCATCGGCAACTTCATCTTCGACCAGCCGAAGCCGCTGAACAGCCGCGCCTGCATGGTGAGGCTCAGCGTGACGAAGGAGAGCCTCGGCGCGGAGACGATTCCCGTGGAGATACGCCAGTGTACGCCCGTCGTCACAGAGACAGAGTGACAGGGAGAGAGACGTCGATCAGCTGCGGTTTTCAGGTAACGCCGTAGGGCAGAAGTGCGCTTTTCTCTTAAAAAAAGCAAAAAAACATATATATAATAAGGTGTAAGCGAAAAGTTTGCGTACTTTTGCACCCCACAATTGCAAAAGTAAGAAGAAAGTATGCAGAAAAATCTGGTTATCGTTGAGTCGCCTGCCAAGGCGAAGACGATTGAGAAGTTCTTAGGCAAGGACTTCAAGGTGATGTCGAGCTACGGCCACATCCGCGACTTGAAAAAGAAGGAACTGAGTATAGACAACAAAACGCTGGAGCCCGAGTACGAAATTCCTGACGAAAAGAAAAAGCTGGTCAGCGAACTGAAGAAACAGGCCAAGGAAGCCGAGATGGTATGGCTGGCTTCCGATGAAGACCGCGAGGGAGAGGCCATCTCATGGCACCTCTGCGAGGTGCTGGGGCTGGACGAGCAGAAAACCAACCGCATCGTGTTCCACGAGATTACTAAACCCGCCATCCTCGACGCCATCGAGAACCCGCGCCACCTGGATATGAACCTGGTGAACGCCCAGCAGGCACGCCGCGTGCTCGACCGCCTGGTGGGCTTCAAGCTGTCGCCCGTGCTCTGGCGCAAGGTGAAGCCATCGCTGTCGGCCGGCCGTGTGCAGAGCGTCGCCGTCAGGCTCATCGTCGAGCGCGAGCGCGAGCTGCAGGCTTTCAAGAGCGAGACTTACTACAGCGTGAACGGCATCTTCGGCGTTACCAACGACGACGGCTCGCAGTCGGAGGTGAGAGCCACGCTGGCCACGCGCCTGAAGACTCATGAGGAGGTGGAGCAGCTGCTGGAAGCGTGCAAGGACGCGCAGTTCATCGTCAGCAGCATACAGCAGAAGCCCGTCAAGCGCACGCCGGCACCGCCCTTCACCACGTCGACGCTGCAGCAGGAGGCCGCCCGCAAGCTGGGCTTCACCGTGAGCCAGACCATGATGGTGGCGCAGCGCCTGTATGAGAGCGGACGCATTACCTATATGCGTACCGACTCCGTGAACCTGTCGAAGCTCTGCTTAGGTGCCTCAAAGGAGGAAATCACCAATCTCTACGGCGAGAATTACTCCAAGCCGCGCCAGTACCATACCAGCTCGAAGGGAGCGCAGGAGGCTCACGAGGCCATCCGCCCGACCTATATGAATCAGCAGACCGTCGAGGGCACAGCCCAGGAGAAGAAACTCTATGACCTCATCTGGAAACGCACCACCGCCTCGCAGATGGCCGATGCCGAGATGGAGAAGACAACAGCGGAAATAAGCATTCAGAATCCAAAGGCCAACCTGCAGAACGCCACCTTCATCGCTCAGGGCGAGGTCGTGAAGTTCGACGGCTTCCTGAAGGTCTACCGCGAGTCGAGCGACGACGAGGACCAGCAGCAGGATGAATTCAGCCATGTGCTGCCCCCCCTGAAAAATGGAACCGAACTGACACGCCGCGAGATTGCCGCCGTCGAACGGTTCAGCCAGGGACCGCAGCGATATACCGAGGCTTCACTGGTGCATAAGCTTGAGGAACTGGGTATCGGACGCCCGTCGACATACGCTCCCACCATCTCGACCATCCAGCAGCGCGAGTACGTGACTAAGGGTGACAGGAAAGGCGAGGAGCGCGAGTACACCGTCGATACGCTCAAAGGTAAGCAGGTGACGCAGAAGGTGCGCCGCGAGCTGGCCGGTTCGGACAAGGGGAAACTCATGCCTACGGATATCGGCATCGTGGTGAATGACTACCTGATGGAGAACTTCCCCGGCATCATGGACTATAACTTTACAGCCAAGGTAGAACAGGACTTCGATAAGATTGCCGAAGGCGACGAGGCCTGGACAAAGATGCTGAAAACCTTTGACAAGGGTTTTGAACCTACCGTCGACAAGGCCATGAACAGCCGTAACGAGCACAAGGCCGGCGAGCGACAGCTGGGCATCGACCCGAAGTCGGGAAAGCCTGTGTTCGTCAAGATAGGCCGCTTCGGCCCCGTAGTCCAGATAGGCTCTGCCGAAGACAAGGAGAAGCCGCAGTTTGCCCAGTTGCCCAAGAAGATGAGCATGGAGAGCGTCAGCCTGGAGGAGGCTCTGGAGCTGTTCAGGCTGCCCCGCGACGTTGGCCAGTATGAGGGCAAGACGGTGACCATCGGTGCCGGGCGCTTCGGTCCCTACGTGATGCATGCCGGCAAATATACGTCGATGCCCAAGGATGCCGACCCAATGGCCATTACCCTGGAGGAGGCTGTCAAGCTGATTGAGGAGAAGCGCAAGGCCGACACTCAGAAGCATCTGAAAATCTTTACAGAGGACGAAAAGCTCGAAGTGCTCAACGGCCGCTATGGCCCCTACCTGACTTACGACGGAAAGAACTACCGGCTGCCAAAGGCTCTGCACGAGAAGGCCGCGCAGCTGACCTACGACGAGTGTATGGCCATAATCAACAAGGGATGAAGAGGATTGTCCTGATAGGCTACATGGGGTCGGGCAAGACCACCGTGGGCAAGGCGCTGGCCAAGGAGATTGGACTGCCGTTCTACGACCTGGACTGGTATATCGAGAGCCGTATGCGCAAGAAGGTGAGCCAGATTTTCGCCGAACGCGGCGAGGACGGCTTCCGACAGATTGAGCGCAACATGCTGCACGAGGTGGCAGAGTTTGAGGACGTCGTCATTAGCTGTGGCGGCGGTACGCCCTGCTTCTTCGACAACATCGACTACCTGAACCAGCAGGCACAGGTGGTCTACCTGCGCTGTGAGCCCGAGGTGCTGCGCCAGCACCTGCTGATGGGCAAGGGCGACCGACCCCTGCTGAAGGGCAAGTCGCCCGAGGAGCTGATTGACTACATCCGCGAGCAGGTGGCCTACCGCGAACAGTTCTACACCAAGGCCCGCTACCAGCTCGACGTCAGCCTGATGGACAACTACGAAAAGATAAAGATAACCATCGAAAAGCTCAAGGAACTGCTTGATCTGTAGACGATGGATGAGGAGAGACTCGTTTACTAACGCGGCGGCATCTGCTATCTCATTGAGGACGACCATGCCGACCTCATGAAGATTGTCAACATCGTGCTGGGCAAGTTGCAGGAATAAAAGTTTTTCCACATTCTTGCGGGTTTCTCGCTTTTTTGTCGTATCTTTGCACCCTCATACCACACCGAAAATGAAGAAATGGACCATCGACGACGCCCGTGAGCTGTACAACATCAACGGCTGGGGCACAAGCTACTTCGGCATCAACGACGAAGGCAACGTCTACGTCACGCCGTGTAAGGACTCCGTGCAGATTGACCTGCGCGAGGTGATGGACGAACTGGCGCTGCGCGACGTCACGGCGCCCGTGCTGCTGCGCTTTCCTGACATACTGGACAACCGTATCGAGAAAACGTGGAGCTGCTTTAAGAAAGCCGCCAAGGAGTATGACTACAAGGGCGACAACTACGTTATCTACCCCATTAAGGTGAACCAGATGCAGCCCGTGGTCGAGGAGATTATTTCCCACGGGCGGAAGTTCAACCTCGGACTGGAGGCTGGCTCGAAGCCCGAGCTCCACGCCGTCATCGCCATGCAGTGCCAGAGCGACTCGGTCATCGTCTGCAACGGCTACAAGGACCAGTCGTACATCGAGCTGGCCCTGCTGGCACAGAAGATGGGCAAGCGTATCTTCATCGTTGTCGAGAAGCTGAACGAGCTGGACCTCATTGCAAAGATTGCCAAGAAGCTCGACGTGCGTCCGAACATCGGCATCCGCATCAAGCTGGCCTCGTCGGGCAGCGGCAAGTGGGAGGAGAGTGGCGGCGACGCCTCGAAGTTCGGACTGACAAGTGCCGAACTGCTGGAAGCTCTTGAGACGCTCGACAAGAAGGATATGCGCGACTGCCTGAAGCTGATACACTTCCACATCGGCTCGCAGATCACGAAGATCCGCCGCATACAGACGGCTCTGCGCGAGGCATCGCAGTTCTACATCCAGCTGCACAAGATGGGATACTACGTTGAGTTCGTCGACTGTGGCGGCGGACTGGGCGTCGACTACGACGGCACAAGGTCGCCCTCGTCGGAAAGCTCGGTGAACTACTCCATCCAGGAATACGTCAACGACTGTATCTACACCTTCGTTGAGGCTGCCAACAAGAACGGACTGCCTCACCCGAACATCATCACCGAGAGCGGACGCTCGCTGGCTGCCCACCACTCGGTGCTGGTGATCAACGTGCTGGAAACGGCCTCGCTGCCTGAGATGCCCGAGGAGTTTGAGCCCGACGAGAACTCGCACCAGCTCGTGAAAGACCTGTACGAAATATGGGACAACCTCTCGCCGCGCAACGTGCTGGAGGACTGGCACGACGCAGAGCAGATACGCGAGGAAGTGCTCGACCTCTTCAGTCATGGCATCGTCGACCTGAAGACGCGCGCCGAGATTGAGGCTATGTACTGGAGCGTCTGCCATGAGATTCACGCCCTGGCCAAGACTCTGAAACATGTGCCCGAAGAGCTGATGAGCATTGACAAACTGCTGGCCGACAAATACTTCTGCAACTTCTCGCTCTTCCAGAGTCTCAGCGACTCGTGGGCTATCGACCAGGTGTTCCCCATCATGCCCATACAGCGCCTCAACGAGCGGCCGACGCGCAATGCAACGATTCAGGACATTACGTGCGACTCAGACGGCAAGATTGCCAACTTCGTGACCAACCGCCACAATTCGCACTCGCTGCCTGTACATGCGCTGAAGAAGAATGAGAACTATTACCTCGGCGTGTTCCTCGTGGGAGCCTATCAGGAAATCCTCGGCGACATGCACAACCTGTTCGGCGATACCACCGCCGTACACATCTCTGTGAAGGACAATGGCTATCACATCGACCAGATTATTGACGGCGAGACGGTAGAGGAGGTCTTGGAGTACGTGCAGTACAACCCGAAGAAACTGGTACGCCAACTGGAAATCTGGGTGACGAAGAGCGTGAAGGATGGTAAGATTACGCTGGAAGAGGGCAAGGAGTTCCTCTCCACCTACAGAAGCGGGCTATACGGATATACTTATTTGGAATGATGAAGGAGAAACTGACTATTGTGAAAGTAGGGGGAGCGGTGGTAGAAGACGAACGGCAGCTCGCCCAGTTATTACGTGACTTTGCCGCTATTGACGGAGCGAAGATTCTTGTACACGGAGGTGGTCGGCGCGCAACGAAGGTGGCCGCCGCCCTCGGTATTGAGACAAAGATGGTTGACGGGCGGCGCATCACTGACGCTGAAATGCTGGAGGTGGTGACGATGGTCTACGGCGGACTGGTAAACAAGCACGTGGTGGCCGGACTACAGGCTCTCGGCGTTGACGCTATCGGCCTCTGCGGTGCCGACGGCGACATCATCCGATCGGTGAAGCGTCCGCTGAAAAATGGTATCGACTATGGTTTTGTGGGTGATGTCAAGAAAGCTGACGGAGCGAAAATAGCCCATTTCATCGGCAAAGACATGGTGCCCGTCATTGCTCCGCTCACACACGATGGGCTGGGCAACATACTGAATACCAATGCCGACACGATGGCATCGGAAACAGCTAAGGCGATGGCCGAATTCTATGATGTGACGCTTATTTTTGCCTTTGAGAAGCCCGGAGTAATGCAGAATCCCGATGATGACAGTTCGGTCATACCTGTTATCAATCGGGCCGACTATGAACGGTACAAGGCTGACGGAATCATCAGCGGCGGTATGCTGCCTAAAATTGAAAATGCGTTAGAAGCCGTGGAGGCTGGCGTTAGTCAGGTAATCATCACCTTGGCAACGGCTATTGACGGTCAGCACGGAACAATTATAAAATATTAGCGGCTAACTGTAACTTTTCCCGTCCTGAATCGTCTTTTATATATAGAGAGGTGAAAAAAGTCAGTTTCCGAAACGATGTCCTGCCGCTGAAGAACGAACTCTACAGACTGGCACTCCGCATAACTCTCAATCCTGCGGAAGCAGAGGATGTCGTACAGGAGACAATGATTAAAGTCTGGAACAGGCGCGAGCAATGGGAACAGATTGAGTCGATGGAAGCCTTTTGTCTGACAATCTGCCGTAACTTGGCACTCGACAAGACACGGAAAATGGGATTCTTAGACCAAAGCCTTGAAACTGACGAGTACGATGCTCCGGATTACAGCTATACAGCAAACCCAGAGGAGCAGGCCATACAGCAGGATCGCATAAGGCTGGTAAGAGGTATCATCAGCAATCTGCCTGAAAAGCAACGAAGCGTAATGCAGTTGCGCGATTTTGAAGGCAAAAGCTATAAGGAGATAGCCGCCATCCTGGAAATCAGTGAGGAACAGGTAAAGATCAATATCTATAGGGCTCGCCAAGTGATAAAACAGAAATATATTGAAGCAGAAAAATATGGACTATAAGTATATCGAACAGTTGCTGGAACGCTACTTTCAGTGTGAGACAACGCTGAAGGAGGAGGAAATCCTGCGCGCATTCTTTACGCAGGAGGATGTTCCCGTGTGGCTGGCGAGGTACCAGACGCTCTTCGACTATGAAGCCCAAAGGGAAGAGCCACTTGGCAACGATTTCGATGAGCGCATACTGGATATGATAGAGCAGCAGGAGCCTGTAAAAGCCCGCGTGCTGACTCTGACCCAGCGTCTGATGCCACTGTTCAAAGCAGCCGCCGTGGTTGCCATTGTCCTGACGCTTGGAAATGCAGCGCAGGCACCGTGGGACCGCGGCTGGGATAATCCCCAGGAGGAGTATGCCAAGTTCCATCAGCAGCAGAATGACTCCAATGATATGCTGGGGCCGATACAGGCAGAGAATCTCATGGATGACTCAACGAATGTTGCCGTGAATCCAGTATCGCCGAAGTACTGACAAAAGGAAAAGATATTTATCAAAGCTTTCTCTATAAACAATCATTTCAAATTAAAACAAAAATGAAGCCGTGAGGCTTCGATTCTCTCAAATTTTCATAACATACTTTGAAGCACAAACAAGGTAAGGGCCACCACCGGGATGCCGGGGTGGCCCATTTCATTTATTTCGCCTTGCGTAGCCGCAGATTTAACTGATAGAGCGATGGCAGCAGAATTAACAATGAGAATAATACAGCGGCTGCCACTGTACGCTGGTTGCCAAACAAATCTATAAGCTTCATTTGAGGGTCAGGATAGAGATTATAACTGATGTAGGCAATGCTGTTGTTCACCCAGTGATAGACAATGCCCGGCACAATGCTGTCAGTACGGTAATAAAGCCAGCCTAACAGCAAGCCGACTAAGAAGGCATGTGGCATCTGGATGGGATTGGCGTGGATAAGTGCAAAGAGTAGGGCAGAGATAGCAATGGCCAGCCAATGGCGGGGTGTCCAGCGGAGTAAGGCGCGCAAAACTGCGCCGCGAAACACAAGTTCTTCGCATACGGGTGCCAACAGGCCAATAGCGAAATAGCCCCATCTGTCGCGCAGTATCATGTCGAACTCCTCCTCCGCGATATTCGGCAATTCAGGCATCAATTCCTGAAGACAGCTTGAGGGGATGATGGCCCCCATTGCCGCCATGGCACACCAAAAGAGTGTAGACCATGGACGCGAGCGAACATAGCTGCGTGACACTTCAGCCCAACGGAAATACAGAAACAGCACCAAAACGATGATGCTACTCGCCGTCATGGCAATAATTATGTTTGTTGAACTCTGCAGGTTGACCTGCAACCCCATAACCCGTTGGAGAGCACCCATTAGTGGAAGCATCAATGCCTGGACAGCCGCAAATACAAGGGTGTAGATAATAGCTTTTATCATAATTCAGATTCTTTATTAAGTGCTGATTCAGCCTGACGTAAGTCGGATCCTAACTGTAACATCAGTGCCTCTCGGCTATCAAATTTCATCTCTGAGCGTAAATGGCTGACAAACTGGACGCTCATCTGCTGGCCGTAGATGTTGCTGCCAAAGTGGAAAAGGTGGGTCTCAAGCGTCTGACAATTTCCACCGAATGTCGGTCGGCTGCCAATATTCATCATGCCGTGATAAAGTTCTGGCGATCCTTCTAGCTTTACCTTGACGGCATAAACCCCTGAACCGGGTACAAGTTTCCCGTCATCCGCTAACTGCAGATTAGCCGTCGGAAAACCAATCTCTGTGCCGATATGCTCGCCACTGACAACTCGCCCTGACAGTTCGTATGGTCGACCCAGACATTCTGCTGCCTGCTCTACACGACCTTCTGCCAACAGTCTGCGAATCTTGGAAGAGCTGACCCTGATACTTCCCACTTCGATAGGATCACCCTGAATGACGGCCATCCCCATCTCATGACCATAGTTCACATAGTCGTCAAAACCTTCAGCACGATTGTGCCCGAAACGATTGTCGTAGCCAGTCACCAAAACTTTAACTCCCAACTGCTCCTGTAAGATGTCGTGCATGAAATCGCGTGCCGACAGCGATGCCATTGCCTCGTCAAACTGTAATACAGCCAAATAGTCAATGCCAGTCTGCGACAACAGTTCTACCTTTTTGTCAAACGTCGACAGTAGCTGTGGACACCAGGCGGAGTGAAGCACCTGACGGGGATGACACTCAAAGGTAACTGCCATGGAAGCCAGTCCTTCACGGTGCGACATCGCCACCACTTTACTTATTATATAGCGATGACCAAGGTGAACACCGTCGAAAAAACCAACGGTAGCAACGCAAGAAACAGGCCGTTCTGCATATTTGTTCGGGTATATCGTCTTCATTTGCGCCACAAAGGTAAGAATAATTTGCTATTTTAGCAAAAAAATTTGGAGATTTGATAATTTTAAAGTACCTTTGCACTCACAAACAGCCGGACTTGTAGCTCAGTTGGTTAGAGCAACAGACTCATAATCTGGAGGTCGTAGGTTCAAGCCCTACCTGGTCCAC